>JALOPA010000026.1 GCA_025454125.1 Thermodesulfobacteriota bacterium | reverse complement strand
CATGATGAACTCCCGGCTTAGTGAAGTGAGGGGATGGGGACTGTCCTAGGGTGTGCAGAAGTCTAAAGAATTCACTCCTGGAGTGTCAACCCCTAAACGGTCCAGCCCGGAAACCTCTTCATCCTTGAAAAAAAGTGCAAAGGGATGAGTACTTCAGGTGAATATAGGATACAGCTTTTGCATTGATTTCTATGGGTGCGGAGGATAGGCTTAGATCTATTTAGGGATTGCTGAAACAGGATGGGTAGCGCTGATATGGTGGCGAGGCTACGTTGGCCAGCGCTGGAGCTCGCTGAGTTGATGCGGGGGTAAGATGTGAAAAAAATGCGATTGGCGACGATCATGATAATCTTGGGGATTGCGTTCGCGTTGCAGCCTGTGTCGGAGTGTTCGGCCCAGGCTAAGAAGGAAGCGGCGGCAGACACGAAGGATAAGGCAGGGTTTGACGTGCTCAAGGGTCGATGGGTGAGGCCGGATGGAGGATACATCATACAGATCCGGAGCATCGACGCCAGCGGTAAAATAGAGGCAGGGTATTTCAATCCGCGGCCGATCCATGTTTCTAAAGCGCAAGCAACGAAAGAAAGCGGCAAGATAAAGGTCTTTGTCGAACTGAGCGATGTGGGATACCCGGGGAGCACCTATACCCTGAGCTATGATCCCAAGGAAGATGTGCTCAGAGGCGTGTACTACCAGGCGGCCGTGAAGCAGAGCTACGACGTTTACTTCACGAGAATGAAATGACCTGAGGCTTAGAAGATCGCGACGTCGCCCTTCTTGTCGTTTCCGCGGAGGCGGGAATCCAGATGTCCTAAAGAGTTTCGAAATCCCTGGACCCCGTTTTTCAACGGGGTGACGGCTCGGGGGTCATTCAAACTGTGGATTCTTCCCTTCGTTGACAGCGCCGGGCTTCCAGGGTATGGATAGGCAATTTTGGAGTCTTTTCCCAACGACCATCCTATGGCGCAGCAAGACGAAATGCCGAACCGCCCCAATCTGTTTCAGCGTGTTCTCTATTCCGTTTTTCCAGGCATATTGCGACCGGAGAAAGTTCGAGAGGGTTATCGCAGACTCTTCAACAGCCTGATTCTTCACTTTCGACCGCGGAATGTTCCGGAAGAGACGCTCCGCTGGACCCTCACGTGGGGGCTGGGGGGCATGGCGGCTGTCCTGGTTTTCCTTCTTCTGGGAACGGGCGTGCTTCTGAAGTTCGTGTACCAGCCCTTCGCGGATAAGGCCTATGAGTCCATCCTTTATCTCCAGAACCAAGTCCTGTTCGGCCGACTGATTAGGAACATTCACCACTGGAGTGCGAACGCCCTCGTTCTTGTGGTTTTTCTGCACCTGCTGCGGGTATTCTTCACAGGCGCTTTCCACGCGCCGCGCCAGTTCAACTGGGTCATCGGCTCGGGTCTTTTGCTCCTCGTGCTCATGTCCAATTTCACGGGCTACCTGCTGCCCTGGGATCAGCTTGCCTTCTGGGCGATCACCATTTGTACCGGCACGCTGGAATACATGCCTGGAATAGGGCTGTGGCTCCAAAGGTTGATTCAGGGCGGAGCCGAGGTCGGACCAGGCACCCTGACCAACTTCTACGCCGTACACACGGCCGTACTCCCAGCATCCCTTTTGATCCTCATGTCCTTTCACTTCTGGCGCATCCGAAAGGCAGGAGGGCTGGTTGTTCCCCGTCAACCAGGTCAAGACTCGGGAGAACGAGGCCACACTGTTCCAGCGATCCCCAACCTCCTCCTGAGAGAAATCGTGACAGCGCTTGTGCTTATCGCTTGCATGCTGGTTTTCTCAATGACGGTCGATGCGCCCCTGGGGGACAAGGCCAATCCCGGACTGAGCCCGAACCCGACCAAAGCTCCCTGGTACTTCATGGGAATCCAGGAAATGCTGCTGCACTTCCACCCTGTCTTCGCGCTCTTTGTTATTCCCATGCTCATGCTCGTCGCTCTGCTTGCGATTCCGTATATGGATTATCAGGAGAACACTGCGGGGATTTGGTTTGCTTCGACCAAAGGCCGCAGGATGGCTTCTGTTGCGGCACTGATCGCAGTGACCGGAACGCCTCTTGTCATTCTCCTCGACGAGTACCTGTTCGAGATTGCAGCAAGGTTGCCGAACGTTCCCGGCTGGCTCTCGAACGGGTTGGTGCCCTTTGCCCTGCTCTTGGCGGCGATCGCGGTGTTCTATGTTTTCATGCAGCGGAAGTATGCGGCAAGCAACACAGAGGCCGTTCAAATGGTGTTTGTCCTCCTCGTGGCGGCTTTTTTTGTCCTGACCGCCACAGGAATAGGGTTCAGGGGGGAAGGAATGAAACTGGTGTGGCCGTGAACCAGAGGAAATAAACCGGGGAAATAGGGAAAGCACGAAGTTTGACAGCCTCGTGAGAAGTCCCGAAGGCCGTCACCCCGGCGAAAGCCGGGGTCCAGAACTTCTTGAGATCCCTAGATTCCGGCTTTCGCCGGAATGACGAATCAGGGCTTTTTCACTTTCTACGAGAGCATGAAATTCGAATTTCAAAATCCGAAAATTACCCGCCAGGCTTATGGCGGGCAAGAATCCAAATGAAAGAAAAAGAGCAAACAAAACTTTCCGACTCGACGAAGAACACTCCCCCAGATCCCGGGGTGTCGCGTCGCAGTTTCTTGAACACGCTCTGGGTTATCTTGGGAATTCTTGGGCTGGTGGAAGTAGTCGCTCTGATTCTTGCCTTTTTCCAGCCCAGAAAGACCGGGTCAAAAGAGGGGGAGTCGGCGGGTATCATAGAGGCAGGAGCCGTGGACACCTTTACCCCGATTTCCGTTGTGGCATTTGTCAGGGGCAAGTTCTATCTGGCCCGGTTGGAGGATGGGGGCTTCCTCGCCCTGTCGCGCAAGTGCACCCATCTGGGGTGCACGGTTCCCTGGTCGCCCAAAGACATGAAGTTCGTGTGCCCCTGTCATGCGTCGGTCTATGACATTCGCGGCCAAGTGGTGAGCGCGCCGGCTCCCAGGCCCCTGGACCTCCACCCTGTTTTCATAGAGAACAACATCGTCAAAGTGGACACGAACAAAGTGATCAAGCGCAGCGTGTTCCGGCCCGAACAGGTCGCGTACGCGAAGAAATAGCAATGGGACACAGATGAACACAGATCAACGCAGATTATGTGGGGGTTTTAAACCAAAAGAGTTATCCGTGTTTATCCGTGTAAATCTGTGTCCCATTTTAGCTTTGGGAATTGGATGCAAGGATGAAGAGGATTAGGACACAGACGAACACAGATCAACACAGGTTTTCTAGAGTTAAAAAACTGCTATCCGTGTTTATCTGTGTTCATCTGTGTCCCATTTTCTGTTGGTTGAAATGAGAAACTGGAAAATAGCAGGATTCGTCGCGACCCTCGTGATCGTTCTGTCGATCCCGATCTACTATCTCCGGGTCGAGAAAGCCGGTTTCCCTCGAAGCGGGAGAGCAGAGGTCCGGCCAGCTGCCTTCGTGGGCAGCCTCAAGTGCAAGGAGTGCCACCAGAAGGAATACGACAAGTGGCTCCATTCCAACCATGACCATGCCATGGACGCGGCCAATGAAAAGACGGTGCTCGGGGATTTCAACAACGCGGTCTTTCAGGCCCACGGCGTCACATCGCGCTTTTACAAGAAGGATGGGAAGTTCTTCGTTCACACCCAGGGGCCTGAAGGAAAGATGGGTGACTTCGAAGTTCTGTATACCTTCGGGTGGTTCCCGCTCCAGCAGTACCTCGTGCCTTTCCCAGGCGGCCGGTTCCAGTGCCTTCCCATTGCCTGGGACGTGAGAGAAAAGAAATGGTACCACCTCTATCCGAAGGAAGCCCCGGACCCTAAGGACTGGCTCTACTGGACCAACGCCGCCCAGAACTGGAACGGCATGTGTGCGGAGTGCCACTCCACGAACCTGAAGAAAAACTATGATATCAAGACCGACACCTACAAGACCACCTGGTCGGACATCGACGTGGGCTGCGAGGCCTGCCACGGTCCGGGCTCCCGCCATGTGCAGTGGGCGGAGATGCCGGACATGGCCAGGCCCAGAGTGGAGAACGTCGATCTTGTGGTGAAAACTTCCGGCATCGGGTCACGGAAACTGGTGGAACTGTGCGCTCCCTGTCACTCGCGGCGGGCCAGCCTGGGAGATTACACCCATGCGGAAGCGGATCTGCTGGACAGCATGCTGCCCAGCTTGCTCACGGAAGAACTCTATTTTCCTGACGGGCAGATTCTCGATGAGGTCTATGCTTACGGTTCCTTCACCCAGAGCAAAATGTACCACCGGGATGTGCGGTGCAGCCACTGCCACGATGTCCACGGCCTCAAGGGGGTCAAGGAGGGAAACGCGCTCTGTCTGCAGTGTCACCGCGCCGAGGAATACGATTCCAGGGAACATCATTTCCACAAGAAGAAAGGGGAGAAGGGGGATCCCATCAAGTCGCCTGACGGCAAGGTGCTCTATGAGGTCGGCACCGGGGCCGAGTGCGTCCAGTGCCACATGCCGGGTCGCACCTACATGGGGATTCACTACCGTCTGGACCACAGCCTACGCATCCCGCGGCCTGACCTGAGCCTGAAGATCGGCAGCCCCAATGCCTGCAATCGCTGCCATGTCGACAAGAACAACCAGTGGTCCGTGGACGCCGTCACCAAGTGGTACGGCCCGGGACGGAGACCCCATTATGGCACTGTCATCGAAGCGGGTCGAAGAGGTCTTCCAGAGGCGAAGAAGGATCTCATCCGCCTTGCAGGAGACCCCCTGTACCCGGTCATCGTCCGGGCTACAGCCCTGCATCTGCTCACCGCGTATCCCGGAGAGGACACGGTTCAGGCCTTTGAGCTGGCCCTGATGGACGAGGAGGCTTTGATCCGCCGGACCGCCGTGCAGAGCATTTATCTCTCAGGCCAAAGAAGACAGCCTGACCTGATCGCCCCGCTCCTTTACGACCCGGTTGCGGCCGTGCGCATGGAAGCGGCGAGCACCCTGGCAGGCGAACCTTCCAAAAGGTTGAGCTCCGACCAGCACAAGGTGTTTCAGAAGGATTTGCAGGAATACATCGAGAGCATGGAATACTCCGGCGACTTCGCCTTCGGCCGCTACAACCTGGGCAACCTTTACGCTGCGCTCAACGACCCGCAGGAGGCGATCAGAAATTATCAGGCTGCGTTGAAAATCGATGATCTCTTTTATCCGGCCAAGGTCAACCTGGCTATGCTCTACAATTCGCGAGGTGAAAACGAAAAGGCGGAGAGGCTATTCCGGGAAGTGGTGGCCAAACGGCCCGAGTTGTACGACGTGGCTTACTCTCTCGGTCTCCTTCTCGCCGAAATGGGAAAGCCCGAAGAGGCCTTGACCTATTTGGAGAGAGCCTCCAAAGGCCTGCCGGAGCGCTCCCGAATTCAATACAATCTCGGCCTGCTTTTGCAGGCTCTGAAGCGCGACTCCCAAGCCGAAGCCTTTCTTCAGAAAGCGTTGAGTCTGGAACCGGCCAACATGGATTATCTCTATGCGCTGGCTGACTTCTACATCAAACGAAACCGCCTCGCAGAGGCCAAAAAGGTGGCTGAGAAAATGGCGGCCGCCCATCCCGAGCAGAGGATAGGCCGTGAGATCCTGGAGAGCATCGAGGGGATGCGGAGCACGGGCCAGTGATCAGAACCCGGTCATCATACTGCCCCGCGAAGCTCGGAGAGCGAAGTGAGGTGATCAGCGAGGTGGCACGGACAAGCGTGCTGACCTATAGGCGGGCACGCTTGTCCGTGTGGCGGCGAAGGACTCAGCGTAAGGCAAAGCGTAACCTGTTGCACGGATGGATTTCGTTGGCGTTACAATACAAATTTGTATATCAACGTAACCGATTATTATAAAATCACCCTGATCCCTGCTCCCGGTTAGCATGAGGTGACGCCATGATGGACTCGCAACCGATTTCCCCATCCGATGCCTCCGGGCTGGCACCCTTACCGGCGACCATGGTCGGCCGGCCCTTCGGCTCCGACGAGGCGGGACGGCCTGTCGGCCGAACCAAGGGCTCCTTTATCCGCGCCACAGTGGAATACATGCTGGAGTGTGTGGCCCGGCATGCGGTTGCAGCGCTGCAGGCCTCTGGGGAGGTCGAAGCGTCTGGACGCTTAAGCCAAGGAGCAGGCGCTGTGGCGCGAGCAAAAGCTGCGGCACTGGAGCAACTCCTGACACGCCTCAACGCCGCCATTCCCGACCCGCGCTATCATGTGACCATCGACTATCTGATGAACGAGGGAAACATTTACTCGGTCGAGTTCGACGCTTTTCTGAGCCACATCTGCCGCGAGCTGTCCGGAGATCCCCGGTTTCACTTCAACCGCGGAAGCCGGAGCATTCCCTCCTCAGTCGCATTGTTGTCGCGGCCTTTTTCGCTCAGCCAAACCTATCGCATGCTCCCTCGCTTCACAGCCAAACTCGCGGACACCGACCTGCGGGTCGGCAAGGTGACCCGCGCCAGCGCGGTGGTGGAGTGGCACGCTGAGAAGGATCTGGCAAGGCTGCCGGAGACGCTCCATCCGCTCTTTACAGAGCTGGCTTGCCAGATGGCGCAGGGCGCCCTGGCCAGCATTCCGACCGTGCATTCCGGGCTGCCCATGGCAAAGGTCAAGGAGCTGCGGTGCAGGGCACGGGGGGATGCCTATTGCGAATGGGAATTCACGTGGGAGATGCCGGCACGGAAACGACGGCGCTCCGTCTCATCCCTTCAGGACTCCTTGGACGCCATGTCCTCAGAGGGGCAGGGGCCGCTTGAGGAGAGCCGGACCGAGACGAGCGAAGGACTCTCGCCTCTGTGCAGGCTGCCTGCCGCTCCCGTTGCTTTGCCGGAACATGAATTGCCCCCTCTCCCGGATTTTCTCGATGGACCACCCTTTGGCGCAGACAAGAACGGCAAGCCCATACGGGAAATCGCCGGAGCCGTGCTTATCGCCGCAATCCGGCATATGCAGGATTATGTGGGCTTTAAAGCGGGCGAGGGTTTGCCGGCGTCCTTGGACTTGAAGGCACGGCAGGAGCGGATCGCACAGGCCAAAGCAGCGGCCCTGGACCTGCTGGTGGATCGCCTGAACGCGGCCCTCCCTGACCGGAGCACTTCCGTTTCCCGGGAGTACCTGCTGAAGGAGAGCAACTATTACTCTCAGGAGTTCAGCCTTTTCCTGAGCGAATTCGCGCGCGAGATTTCAGGCGATCCCAGTTTCAATTTTCACCGGGGCCTGAACAGCATCCCGGCCACCGTCCTCAAACTGGTCCGTCCCTTTACGCTCCGCCAGATTTACGCCCTGGCCCCCCGGCTGACGGCCAGGGTGAACGACGCCGATATCCGGGTCACCCGAGTCGCACCGAATTCGGCGGTCATCCAGTGGCATCCGGGCCGTGAGCTTGCAAAGCTTCCGCCCGCCATTCATCGGCGCTACATCCACAGCGGCTGCCAGGTCTACCAGGGGGTCTTTGCCTCCATCCCTCTTGGGCATTCCAAACTGCCTTTGGCCAAGATCAAGGAAAACCGGTGTGCCTTGCGCGGGGACGATTGCTGCGAGTGGGAGTTCACCTGGGAACCCCCCCGAACCGGAAAGGGGGCGGCGGTGTGGGGAGGTGCGATCCTCACGGCGGCGCTGCTGGTCTACACGCTGGGGCGATACCCGGGATGGGAGTGGCTCGCGGTGGTCACCGCCCTGCTCCCGGCCTGGTGCGGTTGGCTCCTGTGGCGCTCAGGAAGACTCGGCGACCGAAGGGACAATGCCGAGCGCCTGCTTCTGGAAACGCGCGACATCGCGGAGAAACAGTTCGATGATTTTCAGCAGACCAACGCGGACCTGCAGCTCTCCAACATCACGCTCAATCAGAAGCTCTCCGAGCTGACGACGCTGCACGAAATCGGGGTCGCTCTCAGCGCCACGCTGGATCTGGATGAGCTGCTGGACAAAGCGTTGCGGGTCGTCACCGCCCGCCTGTCCTTCGACCGGGCCATGATCCTGCTGGTCGAGGAGCGTGACGGCCGTCTTGTGTTGGCGAGCGGACGCAGCATCGGCGGCACACCGGAGATGGCCGCTCTGACGAAAGGGCTGGAGTTCCCGCTGGAAGCGTCGGAGTCGTTTCTGGCCAAAGTCGTTCTCTCCGGCAAACCGATTCTCGTGCGAAGCATCGAGGAGGTGAAAGACGAGGCTTCTCGGCAGACTCTCAAGGCCCTTCAAACCCAGGCCTTTCTTGCCGTGCCGTTGCTCACCCAAGGCAAGACCGTGGGCTATCTGGGGCTGGACAATGCCGTCACCGGCCGCCCGATCCCTGAGACCGTTCAAGCCCTGCTCTCCACCATCGGCGCCCAGATCGCTGCGGCCATAGACCGGGCGCGCCTCTATCAAACCCTGGAGCGCCGAGTGGAGGAACGGACCTCCGAACTGGCCGCGGCCACGCACCGGGCTGAACAGGCGGCTGAAGCCATCTCAAAGGCCGACAAAGAGAAAGGGGCCTTGCTGGCCGAGTGGCGGGCGGTGCTCGACGCGATCGACTACGGCATCCTGCTCTTCGGGCCGGATCTGCACCTCCGCCTCGGCAATCGCGCCATCTCCGAGATGTGGAGGCTCCCGGAATCATTACTGGCAGAGGAACCCACACTGGCAGAGCTGATCAACTTCAACCGCGACACGGGTCTCTATGACGTGCCAAAGGACCAGTTTGACGACTACGTGGCCGAGCGTGTGCAGGCGATCCGCCAAGGGGCGGTTCCACCCACCCAGTTCCGGCGCCGTGACGGACGCATCCTCCGATTTCAGGCGCTGGTGCTCCCCAACGGCGGTCGCATGCTGACCTACTTCGACATCACGGACCTGGTGCACCAAAGCGAGTACCTGGCCGCGCTCCACGAAACCACGCTGGGGCTGATCAGTCGTCTGGATGTGAAGGATCTGCTGCAGACTCTGATCCTCCGGGCCGGGCAGTTGGCCAACGCGCCTCACGGATTCATCTACCTCTTGGAGCCCGGCCAAACCGAGATGGAGTGCAAGGTGGGTGTGGGAGTCCTGAAGCAGATGGTGGGCTCGCGGAGAAAGCTGGGCGAAGGTCTGAGCGGAGAGGTCTGGCGTACAGGTGAGCCCATGGCCCTGGTGAACCACGACCTCTGGTCGGGCCGCTCGGAGACATTTCCCATGGGCCTCCTGGGGGCGATCATGGCGGTGCCGCTCAAGTCCGGCTCTCAGGTTGTGGGCGTCATCGGTCTGGCCTACGGCCCGGAATCGGAAGAAACCTTCGGGGCTCAACAAGTGGAGGTCCTGAGCCGATTTGCCCAACTCGGTTCCGTCGCCCTGGACAATGCCCGCTTGTACTCGGCCATGCAGGAGTCTTACGAGTACGCCATTCCCTTTTACGGGGAGCGACGGCCGGTCCTGCTGGATCTCGTGCTTCTGCCCCGCGAGGAACTGGAACGGAAATATGCCGGCATCAAGACTAAGGGCTCGGTGCTGGTGGCGGAAACGTATGTGCCTAGCCTGAAGGGCGGAGGCCGCTATCTGTTTGCTACGGCTTCTGCGCTGCGCAATGCGCAGGGTGAGGCGGTGGGCGCCATCGAGACGATCCGCGACATCACGGACCGCAAGAACGCGGAGGTGGAGCTGCAAAAAGCCAAAGAGGCGGCGGAGGCGGCCACACAGGCCAAGAGCGACTTCCTGGCCAACATGAGCCACGAGATCCGGACCCCCATGAACGCGGTGATCGGCATGGCCCACCTGGCTCTCCAAACCGAACTGACTCCCAAGCAGGAGGACTACCTGAGAAAGATTCAACGCTCCGCCCACTCGCTGCTGGGGATCATCAATGACATCCTGGATTTTTCCAAGATCGAAGCCGGAAAAATGGAGCTGGAATCCGTGGATTTCAGCCTGGACGAAGTGCTCGACAATGTGTCCACCATGATGGGGGTGAAGGTCCACGAGAAAGAACTCGAGTTTTTGCTGGATACGTCGAGGGAGGTGCCTCTGGCGCTGGTGGGCGATCCCTTGAGGGTCGGCCAGATCCTGATCAACCTGTGCAACAACGCCGTCAAGTTCACGGAACAGGGTGAGATCGTGGTGTCCACCCGCGTGAAGCAGAAGGAGGAACACTCGGTCACGCTCCAGTTCTCTGTTCGCGACACAGGGATCGGGCTCACCGAAGAGCAGAGGGCAAAACTGTTTCAGGCCTTTTCCCAGGCAGACAGCTCCACCACGCGAAAATATGGAGGGACCGGGCTTGGATTGACCATTTCCAGACGCTTGGTGGAGATGATGGGAGGGACCATCTGGGTCGAGAGCGAGCCCGGCAGGGGGAGCGAGTTCTTTTTCACCGCAGCGTTCGGTTTGGCGAGGAAGGTGGCGAGGAAGCGCCTGGAACCCACCCTGGATCTCAGAGGCATGCGGGTGCTGGTGGTGGAGGACAACGCCTCCTCGAGGGAGATCCTCCAGACCTTGCTCGAAAGCATGACCTTTGAGGTTTCAGCGGTCGCCTCTGCCGAGGAGGGGATTGCGGAGTTGGAGAAAGAGGCCAAGACCCATCCTTACAAGCTGGTGGTGATGGACTGGAAGATGCCCGGCATGGACGGGATCAAGGCCTGTGAGGTGATCAAGCGGGATGGGGCTATCCCCGTCAAACCCAAGATGATCATCGTGACGGCCTACGGTCGCGAGGAAGTCATGCAGAGGTCGGCGAAGGCAGGGGTGGACGGGTTTCTCTTGAAGCCGGTGAGCCAGTCCATGCTTTTTGACGCGATCATGGTGGCCTTTGACAAGGAAGTGCCGGAACGGGAGCGTGCGGTCGCCTGGAGAGCCGGAGCCAGGGAAGACACCGGAAAACTGCGCGGCGCGCGGGTGCTGCTGGCAGAGGACAATGAGATCAACCAGCAGGTGGCGCAGGAGATGCTGGAGAGGGCAGGGGTAGTGGTCGGCATTGCCAACAACGGAGAACAGGCTGTGCAGCGGGTAAAAGCCGAGGTTTACGATGCGGTGCTCATGGACATCCAAATGCCGGTGATGGGCGGATTCGAGGCGACCCGGGAAATCCGCAAGGATGAGCGGTTCAGGAATTTGCCGATCATCGCGATGACGGCCCATGCCATGGCCGGGGATCGTGAGAAAAGCCTCGCAGCCGGGATGAACGATCATGTAACCAAGCCCATTGATCCGGATGAACTCTTCACGTCCCTGGTGAGATGGGTGAAGGCGGGTGAGGGGGCCGTGTCCGAAGTCGCGCGTGAGGCGGTGCCGGAGAAGAAGGAGGCAGAAGAGGTGCTCCTGCCGGAGTTGCCGGGGATTTCCACAGTCTCGGGTCTCAGCAGGGTAGGAGGGAACAAGCAGCTCTATGCGAAGCTCCTGCGCCAGTTCAGGGGCAGCCAGGAGAACGCCGTTTCGGAGATCAAAGCGGCTCTGGGGTCGGGGGACAGGGAAACGGCCGGCCGGCTGGCCCACACGGTCAAGGGGGTCTCCGGAAATCTGGGCGCGGAGAATCTGTACCGCACGGCAGCTGAACTGGAAAAGGCCATCAAAGAAGGCAAAGCAAAGATCGATTCTCCTCTGACAGAGCTTGAAATCCAACTGAGGATCGTGATGGAGGGGATCAAGAGCCTGGAGGAGAGCCAAGCCGCTCAAAAAGGGCCTGAGCCTTCAGGAGGCGCTGTCGCGGACAAGGAAACGGTGAGACGCCTGCTCCAGGAAACGGCACAGCTCCTGGAAAGCGACTTGACGGAGGCCATGAACCGTTTGGAGGTGTTGAGGCGGCACCTGGCGCGGTCTTCGGCCCACGAGGAGTTCAAACGACTGGAAAAGCAAGTTGAGGGCTTTGACACGGAGGGTGCGCTCGAGAGTGTGAAGGCCATAGCCGCGGTTCTGGGCATGGCGCTGTGAGGAGGAGAAAAGATGGTGGAAGGTGCAAAAAAGCCCAAAGTGCTCATCGTGGATGACACTCCGGAAAACATCCAGGTGCTGATGGGCACACTGAAGGATCAGTATGCCATCGTCGCGGCCATAAACGGAGAAAAAGCCTTAAAGATGGCCCTGGCGGATCCGAAGCCAGACGTCATTCTCCTGGATATCATGATGCCCGGGATGGACGGGTTCGAGGTCTGCCGGCGGTTGAAGGCGGATGCGGCAACCCGTGACATTCCGGTGATTTTTCTTTCCGCCCTGGATGATACGGCGAACAAGGTGAAGGGATTTTCGGTCGGCGCTGTGGACTACATCTCCAAGCCCTTTCAGCCCGAGGAGGTT
>JALOPA010000651.1 GCA_025454125.1 Thermodesulfobacteriota bacterium | reverse complement strand
CCTGCCTGACTCCGTTGTAATAGTAAGTGTCGCACGCGGAGGTGATGATCGTGTCTTCTTCCACGTACCGGTCGTAGTCGTTCACGTCGATGAGGCCGCTCTTGAGCGGAAGGAACTGGACCTTGAACCCGTATTTCTGATGAGCCTGCCAGATCAGGCCCACCGTGGGGAACTCGGCATCCGTGACCACCACCTTCTTTCTCCCGGCGTTGAGGGGAAGGGCGCTGGCCACGGCGCTCGTCATCTCCGAAACCGAGGTGCCGATGGCGATGTCGTCGGCATCGGCGTTGATGATCCTGGCGAACTCCTCCTTGGCGAAGTGGATCTCTTCCATCCACCGGTCCCAGTCCATGCCCATGCGGTCCCAGTTGTCCAGGTACTCCAGGGCCGCCTGTCGCGTGAAAGTGGACTGGGGCGCCTGAGAGCAGTTGGCCACGTGGATGTGCGTTTTGAGCAGAGGGAACTGTTTTCGCCAGTAGTCCATGTCATAGGGGGGAACCGGCCGGGCCCCTGAAGCGGTAACACCCGGTCTCTGTTGCGAAAAGTAGGGCGGGATGAAGGCTCCTGGTTTGCCCTCAGAGGCGCGCGATATCTCATAAGGAGGCCGAGGCTCGGCCGGGTGGATTCCTTCGTGGGTGACAAAGCGGATCCCGTGCTTCTCGGCTTTCTCCTTGGCAATGCTCGTGATGACGTCATCGGGCTGGACATGGATTTCCTTCTTGCCCGACTGATAAGCGAGATCAACATCGTCCCCGGTCAAAATCGTTCTCATCAGATTGTCTCCACCTGCGATAAAAGGCCCTTTCAAAGGACTAAAGCATCATAGTGGAAGTTTCCGAAAAGTAAAGGACAAAGCTTGGTCACCACGGCAAAGCCAGTGCCCATGCCGGGAGGTGTGGTCTCCGGCGAAAGGCACGACGTTTTACCGTGCACCGTGCGCCTTGTGCCTTGTACCGATCTGTATGGGCCAATCGCCGGGCTTGAGGAGAATCCGGCCGACGGTGTCGAGGACGGGCCTTTTCTCGCGCATCGCCGGCACCACCTTGTCCGCTCTCTTGCCCCACGCGGATCCGTAGCTCAGCAAGGACGAGAATTTCTCAAACTGAAGCGCAGGATTGAACCCTTCCTGCCGGAGCTTCTTGTACTCATCGAGGACCTCGGGGAACTTGAAGAGTACCAGCCAGTGAAGCCTTTTCTTTGCAGGAAGATCCGCATTCCTCTCAAGCCAGAGAAAGATCCCCTGCTCCTGGCAGATGCGCTCGGTCTCTAGCCGAAGGCTCCGGTAATCCTTGGGATAGAAGGGAGGAGAGAAAGCCAGTTTTTTGGCCTCGCCTGCCAGGCATTCCGCAAAAGCAGTGATCATTCCGAGCATGAAGGACTTTCTGTCGACAAAATTCTTCGCTGGGGAAACGGTCCTCTTCGCACGCATAAGTTCTGTCCTTTCAGGGGTGATAAGCACGAGGCTCTCCTATAGAGCGGGAGAACGGGCAACTCCGTCATTCCGGCGAATCCGCCTGAGGCGGATGAAAGCCGGAATCCAGGACCAAAAGGGTTTTGCATTGTCTGGACCCCGGTTTCCACCGGGGTGACGACTTGCCGTGAGATCATTAGGGCTTCATGCATGCTTATAACAGAGTCACCCTATTTTGCAAGACTGCAGGAACAGACTGCAGGAATTTATGGGCGAGATGAAAGAGGCAATAGTGAAGACCCGGTTTGGTGTTGATGTTTTCAAGGTCCTGCGATAAAAGCGGAGTCCACTGGACAATCCGATCGCAAGAAAACGAGGGGAAAGAGCGATGAAAGAAAGCAAAGCATTGAAGCGGCTAAAACCTGTGGTCAAGGAATCCGAGAGCTCGCCCATGCGAGACATGATGAGGATGATGGAGGTGAAGAAAGACCTTCTCAGCCTTTCAGCGGGGGAAGCGAGGTTCGACGCGCCGCCGGAACTCATCGACCTGGCGGTGAAAGCCATGCAGGGCGGGAAAAACCTCTACACCTCCACCAACGGGATCCCGCAAATCCGGGAGGCGGTAGCCGACTTTCTCCAGAAGCGCTTTGGGGGGAAGATAGACCCGGCGACCAACATCCTCATGACCGTGGGTGGAATGGAAGCCATTTTTCTGGCTGCAAGAATCCTTCTGGAAAAGGGCGACAAGGTGTTGCTGCCTGACCCGGGATGGGGAGTGATGCGCACGGTGGCGGAAAGGCAGGGGGCTCTGGTCGAACACTACCCGCTGGAAGAGAAGGGCGGCTGGGTGATCGATGCCGAAGCCATTGTCGAACGAATGGATGAGAGAACCAAACTGGTGGTGGTCAACTCTCCTTCAAATCCCACAGGAGCCACGCTTTCCAAGAAGGGGTTTTCGCTGCTCATGCAGAAAGCGCAGGAAAAAGACATCTTCGTTCTTTCCGACGAGGTCTATCACAACTACGTGTATGAGGGAGAACACGCCAGCGCGCTCGCCTGCGGGTCCCTGGACAATCTCATCTTCATCAACAGCTTCTCCAAGACCTTCGCCGTCACGGGATGGCGGCTGGGCTATGCCATTGCCGATCCCTGGATCATCCGTCAGATGGGCATTTTCAAAGAAAGCATCTCCCTGTGCTCCTTCTCCATCGGACAGTGGGCCATGTCGGAGTTCCTGAACAAGAGTGACGCCTATCTCAAGAAGGCCAAGGAGTTCTGCAGGGCCAACATGGAAAAGATGGTGGCGAGGCTCAGGGCCATTCCGGGAGTTCGCTGTGACGCTCCAAAGGGAGGGTTTTATGTGTTCGCTGATTTCTCGGCCATCGAACCCTCTTCGCAGAATCTTTTC
>JALOPA010000650.1 GCA_025454125.1 Thermodesulfobacteriota bacterium | reverse complement strand
GACGGAGCCGATTCCACGATTTTTCCGAGGTACATGACCGCCACGCGCTCGCTGATGTGCCTGACCGCCGCAAGGTCGTGTGTGATGAAGAGATAAGTCAATTGATAGTCTTTCTGAAGGTTCTTCATTAGGTTCAGGACTTGGGCCTGGATAGAGACGTCCAAGGCTGAAACCGGTTCGTCGCAGATAATGAGCTGCGGCCTGAGAGACAAGGAACGGGCGATCGCGATTCTCTGCCTCTGGCCGCCTGAAAACTCGTGAGGATACCGTTTCATGTGCTCAGGCATGAGCCCCACGGCCTTGAGAAGTTCCATGACCCGCCCTTCACGCTCAGAAGCGTTCCTCACCCCGTTGACCAGGAGGGGCTCCCCTACAATAGAGCCGATGGTCATCCTCGAATTCAAAGAGGAGTAGGGGTCTTGATAAATGATCTGCATGTGCTTCCGGAGGGACTTGAGCGTCCCCGGAGCCGCTGCAGTCACATCCACGCTCCGATAGCTCTCCCCGCCGGCCGACTCGATCTTTTCCTGAAAAATGATCCGGCCCGACGTAGGTTCTATCAGGCGCAGGATCGTTCTGCCTGCCGTGCTTTTTCCGCACCCGCTTTCGCCCACAAGACCAAGCGTCTCCCCTTCCCTGACCCGCAGATCAATACCGTCCACCGCCTTGACATGATTCACCGTGCGGAGGAAGATGCCTTTTCTCACCGGGAAATATTTCCTCAAGTTGCTGACTTCGAGCAAGACTCTGTCCGGGTTCAAGGTTTACTCCTCTAACTCTCTTTCCAGCAGGAGACGCAATGCCCCGGGGTTATCTCTACGGAAGGCGGCATCTCCTTGTAGCAAAGGGCCGTGGCCTCCTTGCACCGAGTGACAAACCCGCAGCCTGCGGGAATGTGCAGAAGATCGGGCACAACCCCTTCAATCGGGCTCAGTTCCGCCTGATCCTCAACAACGGAGGGGGCGGACTTCAAGAGCCCCTGGGTATAAGGGTGGGCGGCTCCATGAAATACGTCGCGCACAGGACCGCTCTCCACGATTTTTCCGAGATACATGACGAGCACATCGTCGGTGAACCCAGCCACCACCCCCAGGTTGTGGGTGATCACGATGATGGAGGTCTTGAGTTCCTGGCGCAGGTCGGCCATGAGATCGAGGACCTGGGCCTGAATAGTAACATCCAGGGCTGTGGTCGGTTCGTCGGCGATGAGGAGAGCCGGGGTGCAGGACAAGGCCATGGCAATCATGGCGCGCTGACGCATGCCTCCGGAGAGCTGGTGAGGGTATTCCCCTGCGCGCTGGCGCGGCATGGGAATACCGACCCGGTCGAGCATCTCTACGGCCCGTTGCCTGGCCTGTTCTTTTTTCAGTCCCTGATGGACCATAAGAGGCTCCATGATCTGGCTTCCGATGGTGAACACGGGATTGAGAGAGGTCATGGGCTCCTGAAAGATCATGGCGATATCGTTCCCGCGGATCGCCCGGAACTCCGGCCCCTTCAAATCCAGTGTTGCCAGGTCGACGGTCTTCCCCTTGCGCTGGTAAAGGATTTGCCCGCCCACCACCTTTCCGGGTGGGCGGATCAGGCCCATAATGGAGAGGGCGGTGATGGACTTGCCGCACCCACTCTCACCCACAATGCCCAGGGTTCGGTCCGGCTCCAGGTCGAAACTGACGCCGTCCACCGCTTTCAGCACCGCGTGCTCGGCTGTAAAATAAGTCCTGAGATCTTTAACGCGCAGCAAAGGCAAAAGACGCTTCTCCTCTAGGAGCGTAGAATCTTGTCCATCTTGGGATCCAGGGCGTTTCTCAAGGCGTCTCCGAAGAAATTGAACCCGATCACCGTGATCATGATGCTGAGCCCCGGAAACGTGGCGATCCACCACGCATCCATCATAAACTCCCGGCCGTCCGCGAGCATGGCGCCCCATTCCGGGGTGGGCGGCTGGGCCCCAAGCCCCAGGAAGCTGAGCGCTGCAGCCCAGAGAATCGCCACGGCAACGGAAATGGTCGAATAGGTGATCACCGATCCAATAGTGTAGGGGAAAATGTGGTAGACCATGATGCGAAAATCCCCGCATCCGACGGAACGGGCCGCTTCCACAAAGGTCTCTTCCTTGGCTGAGAGCACCTGGCCTCTCACCAGCCTTGTGTATTCCCTCCAGCCGACCGCGCCGACCGCGATAATGACGTTCTGAATCCCCCCTCCCAGAAACCCGGCGATCGTCACCGCGAGCACGACCGACGGAATGGAAAGCATCACGTCCGTGAGCCTCATGATGATGGACTCCACTACGCCGCCATAGTATCCGGCGATCAGCCCCAGCGTAACACCCACGATGAGTTGGATGCCCACGACCGAAACCCCGATCAGCAGCGCATACCGGGCGCCGTAGAGAATTCTTGTGAGCATATCCCTCCCGTACTGGTCCGTGCCAAGTGGATGGCGCAGCGAGGGCGGAGAGAGAAGATCATCGTAGTTCTGTTTCAGGGGATTAAAGGGGGTCAGGAAAGGAGCCAACACCGCTGAGGTGATGATCAGCACGATGATGATCAGCCCAGCCAGAGCGCCCTTGTCTTTTTTCAGCCGCTTCAGGGCAGACCGGAAATAGGTTGTGCTTTGGCTTTCTTGCCGCGACATCAATCGCTCCTCACCCTCAATTCCGCTTGATTCTCGGATCAATATAGGAATAGAGCATGTCCACGAGGAGATTCACCAGGATCACCAGCAGGCCATAGAACAGCACGATGCCCTGGACCAGGGTGTAATCCCTCTTGAACACAGCATCCACCAGAAGCCTGCCCGTTCCAGGCCAGGCGAAAACGATCTC
>JALOPA010000649.1 GCA_025454125.1 Thermodesulfobacteriota bacterium | reverse complement strand
ATCGTCGGGCATTTCTCCATTTTCGACATCGGTTCCCAGGAGGTTGCACAGCACGCGGCGGAAATACTCGTGCCTCGGGTAAGAAAGAAAGCTTCGAGAGTCCGTGAGCATGCCCACAAAACAGCTCAACAGCCCCATATTGGAGAGCGCACTGATCTGTCTCTCCATCCCGTCCTTCTGATCGTTGAACCACCAGGCCGCGCCGAACTGCATTTTCCCGCGAACGCTCCCATCCTGAAAATTGCCGGCCATGCTGGCGATCAGTTCGTTGTCCCTCGGGTTGATCACGTACAGGATGGTCTTTGCCAGTTTGTTTTCCTTGGCCAGGGCATCCAGAAACCTGGCAAGGGGCCTGCCCATTTCAAAATCGCCTATGGAGTCATAGCCGGTGTCCGGCCCCAGCTTTTGCATTGCCCCTGTGTTGACGTTTCGCAGGGCTCCATAGTGGAACTGCTGGGTCCAGCCTTTTTCTGCATCCATTCTTGCAAGCTCCATCATCACGGCCGACTTGTACTGGAGGGTTTCCCCGGGCTCGGGCTTTTTCCCCTGGCGCGCTTTCCTGAAGATGCGCGCCACTTCCCTTTGGGAATAATCCTCCGCATAGGGATATTCCACGCCGTGATCGGAGAGGCGGCAGCCCGTTTCATGGAAAAAGTCGTGCCTTTTCTTGATCGCTTCGAGAAAAGACACGTAATGGGTGACACGGATACCGGCGGCTTGCTCCAGCCGGCCGACCCACTGGTTGAACTCTTTCGGCGACTCAACGCCTAGGGCTTTGTCGGGCCGGAAAGCCGGGAGAACCCTCACGGGAAAACGCCGGTCTTTTCTGATGCGCACGTGATGTTCCAGGCTGTCCACCGGGTCATCGGTGGTGCACACCACCTTCACGTTCATTCGTCTCAGGATTCCCCGTGCGCTGAAATCTCTTGTCTGCAGCATCTCCGAGCAGGCGGCATAGATCTCTTTGGCGGTTCCGGGGTTCAGGAGCTTTCCGGAAATGCCGAAGTAGCGTTTCAGTTCCAGGTGGGTCCAGTGGTAGAGCGGGTTTCGCAAGGTTTTCGGCACGGTGGCGGCCCAGGCTTCAAACTTCTTCTCATCGGCGGCATCTCCCGTGATAAAGCGTTCCTCAACACCGGCGGCCCGCATCGCCCGCCACTTGTAGTGGTCCCCTTTCAGCCAGATCTGCGTCAGGTTCTCGAAGGTCTTGTCCTCCGCAATTTCGCTCACCGGCAGATGACAGTGATAGTCGAAGATCGGCATGCCTGCCGCGAAATCGTGGTAAAGCCTTCTCGCGGTCTCGGTTTGAAGCAGAAAGTCTTCGGACAGGAAAGATTTCGTCATTCGGTCTTCTCCAGACGGTAAAGAATTTCGCCTGCATGATCCACAAAAAGAATCCCTTCCTCTTCTCTTCCCATGTAATCCGACAGCCGGATCCCGGACGGATCCATGTACCCCAAGTTGATGCGGTCGCAGGTCTCTCTCGGAATGGAGGTGGCCAGGACCACGTTGACATGAGGCTTTTCAACGCCCTTCTCATAAGTCCCTGTTCCCCGGACATGGGTCGAATGGGCAAGCACCCCTCTCGGGATATCTCCAAACCGCTCCATCTGGGCCAGGAAATAATCCCGGGTGTGGTATCCGATCCTCTCGATGTCTTTGCCCCAGGTTCGCGATATCTCTCGGATGTGCGGTCCATAGATGATGAGGGTCCCTTGGTCAGCCACCACCTGCTCCAATTTGTACATGACTTTTCCTGCTGTCCAGATTTCATCATACATGGCAGGCGCTCTGCCGAGCACGACTCTGAAAGGCTTCTTTTTGGTCTTCACGTGGACCTGAGAGGACAACTCCGCTGCTTTGGACCAGGCTTCCCGCACGTGCCCCACGTAAAGCCCGCACAGATTGGAGTTCTCATTGACCACCATGGCCACACAATGAACGGGCACAGGGACCTTTTCCATGGCCTTGTCGATCGCCCGCCGTACAGTGGTGTCTTTGATCCCAATGATATTCTTGCAGGTGATGACCGCTCCCAACCAGTGGAAGAAATGCAGGAAATCTCCTCCTGAGATGCCGGGGAAAAGGTACTTGGCACCGCCTGAATACCCCACGACTTCATGAGGAAAAACCGGTCCAACGATCAGGACCAGATCATAATCAAAGATCCTTTTATTGATGACAAGGGGCACCTTCTCTTTCAGACGCCCCTCCGAGAGGTCTTCAACTTCTTCTTGGGTGAAGGTTCCGATTCGAGCGAAGCTTTCTTGCCGGTCCCATTCGTGGTTGAAAAACTCTATCCCTCTGAACATTTTCCGGCGGCTATCTATTCCGTAAAGCTTCAGGATATCTTTCTGGTCAAGGGGGGTGTGGGTTCCCAGAGCCACCATAAAGTCAAGTTTGGCGGCTCGAGCACCGATGACGTCAACAACGGAACGAATCATCATGGGCAGGGGACATGTCCTCGTAGCATCCGGCGTCAGGACGAGCACCCTTTTCCTGTCAAAAAGGCGGACCGGGGTGCCTTCCTCGAGGAGGGTTCGCACCTCCTCCTCCATGCATGAGTGATCAGGGCTGCCGATTCCTTTGACCATCCGAGGGACCTCTGCTTCTTAAAAAACTTTATTCGCCTCCCCTCGCCTTTGTCAAGAAAGTCTCTATGAGGAAAGAAAAACCTGGTCGCCGAAGCGCTCGGCAAGTAGTTTAGAGAGTGCCTCTACGGCCTCTTGATCGGTGAACTCCACCAGCAGTTCGCCTTTTTCACCGACCACCAGCCTGCCGTGCGCTTCGACCACCGGTGCGATTTCTGAAGGTTCGACCGTCCACCACCCTCGG
>JALOPA010000025.1 GCA_025454125.1 Thermodesulfobacteriota bacterium | reverse complement strand
TCTTCCCATGATCAATATGCCCAATCGTCCCCACATTCACATGCGGCTTCGTCCTCTCAAACTTCTTCTTCGCCATCGCTCTTACCTCCTTTGGGTCACGAAATCGATGAGGTGTATCCCTAGTGAAAACGCTCTACCAACGGTAGTGGGCAAAAGCCTTGTTGGCCTCGGCCATCCGATGGGTATCTTCCCGTTTCTTCACGGCGGCGCCTCTTCCGCCCGCAGCGTCCATCAGTTCTCCGGCCAGCTTGGCCGGCATGCTCTTTTCGCCCCTCGCCTTGGCAAACGAGATGATCCAGCGGATCGCCAGGGCTTGTCCCCGGCTCGCGCGCACCTCGGTGGGCACCTGGTAGGTGGAACCGCCCACGCGCCTGGACCGAACTTCCACCACCGGCTTCACATTGGCCAAGGCCTTCTGGAAAAGGGGCAGAGGCTCTTCCTTGGTCTTCTGCTGCATGAAGTCAAAGGCTTCATAGAGGATCGACTGGGCCAGGCTTCTCTTGCCCTTCTTCAGCAGGGAGCTGACGAACTTGGCCACCAGAAGGTTGTTGTATCTCGGATCCGTGGCAATTTCCCTTCGGACGATGACTCTTTTCCTCGGCATACTCGACTCCTCTAAATGCCCTTGGGCCTCTTGGCCCCGTACTTGGACCGGCCGCGGCGGCGATCGTCCACGCCGGCCGTGTCCATGGTTCCCCGGATGATGTGATAGCGCACACCGGGCAGGTCCTTCACACGGCCTCCACGGATGAGCACCACCGAGTGCTCCTGAAGGTTGTGACCCACGCCGGGGATGTAGGAGGTCACCTCGATTCCGTTGGTGAGCCTCACGCGCGCCACCTTTCTCAAGGCGGAGTTGGGCTTCTTGGGGGTGGTGGTGTACACCCTCACGCACACCCCGCGCTTCTGCGGAGAATTCTGGAGCGCCGGGGTCTTGTTCTTCTTTTTCGCCTTCTCTCTTTCCTTGCGGATGAGCTGATTAATCGTCGGCATGCCGTCTCCCTCTCAAATGATCGCTGGAGCCTTAATTCTCTCTGTCCAGTGCAAAAAATACGCAAAAGATTTTTATAAGGTTCGCTCGTTTTATTGTCAAGAAATTTTCTCAGGAAAATGAGATTTCTTATTCCGCCCTTTCAATGCCCAGGCTCCGGTAGGTCGGCAGACCCGTGCCCGCAGGGATCAGGCGCCCCATGATCACGTTTTCCTTCAGTCCCTTCAGGAAATCGATCTTGCCCGCCACGGCCGCGTCGGAGAGCACCTTGGTCGTCTCCTGGAACGAAGCGGCGGAGATGAAGCTCTCGGTGCTCAGGGAAGCTTTGGTGATTCCGAGCAGCAGAGGCTCTCCGACCGCCGCCTTCCCGCCCTGTTCGATGAGCTTGCGGTTCTCCTCTTCGAATCGCCACTTCTCCACGTGTTCTCCCAGCAGGAAATTGGAATCTCCGACCTGGGTCACGCTCACCTGCCTCAGCATCTGCCGCACAATGACTTCAATGTGTTTGTCGTTGATGCTGACGCCCTGGAGCCGGTACACTTCCTGAACCTCGTCCACCAGGTACTTGGCCAGTTCCTTGATTCCCCGGATCCGGAGGATGTCGTGAGGGTTGGCCGATCCGTCCATCAGGGGTTCTCCGGCGCGCACATAGTCCCCTTCAAGGACGCTCACGTGTTTGCCCTTGGGAATGAAGTAGTCGATGGATTCCCCGATCTCCGGAGTGATCGTCACCCTCCGTCTCCCTTTAAGGTACTGGCCGAAGGTGACCGTTCCGTCGATTTCCGTGAGAATGGCGTTCTCCTTCGGTTTGCGCACCTCGAAGAGCTCCGCCACCCGGGGCAAACCGCCGGTGATGTCCTTGGTTTTGGTGGTCTCTCGCGGGATCTTGGCCAGGACCGTTCCCGGGCCCACCCCTTCCCCTTCGTTCACCATGATGATGGCCCCGATGGGCAGGTGGTACCGCGCCAGGCCCTTGGCCGTGCCCGGAACGAGAGCCGTGCCGCCCTCCGCGTCCTTGATGGAGATCCTCGGCCGGGCATCCACGTCTCTGGATTCCACAATGACGCGGCTGCTCTTGCCGGTCACCTTGTCCCTCCTCTCCTGCATGGTGACGCCGTCAATGATGTCCCCGAACTTCACCTCTCCCGACACTTCGGTCAGGATGGGGATGTTGAAGGGGTCCCATTCGGCCAGGACCTGGTTGGCTTGGATCTCTTGCCTGTCCCGGACCTTGAGCACCGCACCGTAGATGATGGGGTAGCGCTCCACCTCCCGTCCACCCTTGCCGAGAATCGCGATTTCGCCGTTGCGGTTCATCACCACCGAATGGCCTTCCGCGTTCTGAACGGTTTTGAGCTCCTGGAAAGACACGGTGCCTACGTTTCTCGCCTCGATGGTCGTCTGCTCCACGCGCTTGCTCGCGGTCCCGCCGATATGGAAGGTCCTCATGGTGAGCTGGGTCCCCGGTTCGCCGATGGACTGGGCCGCGATGATCCCGATGGCCTCTCCGATGTTGACCTCATGGCCATGCGCCAGGTCGCGGCCGTAGCATTTCTTGCAGACCCCCCGCCGGGTCTGGCAGGTCAGGACCGAGCGGATCCTCACCTTTTCAAGACCGGCCCCCTGGATCTTCTCCACCTTTTCCTCGTTGATCTCCTCGTTGGCCGCCACCAGAAGCTCCCCGGTGACCGGGTCATAGATGTCTTCCAGCGCCACCCGTCCCAGCACGCGATCCCCGACCCTCTGGATGATCTCACCGCCTTCAATCAGGGAAGTGGCCGAGACCCCGTCCACGGTGCCGCAGTCCTCCTCGGTGATCACGGCGTCCTGAGCCACGTCCACCAGCCGCCGGGTCAGGTACCCCGAGTTGGCGGTTTTGAGGGCCGTGTCGGCCAATCCCTTCCGGGCCCCGTGGGTGGAGATGAAGTACTCCAGAACGGTCAAGCCTTCACGGAAGTTGGACGTGATGGGCGTCTCGATGATTTCGCCCGAGGGCTTCGCCATGAGCCCGCGCATTCCGGCCAGCTGCCGCATCTGGTCCTTGCTGCCCCTGGCGCCGGAATCGGCCATCATGAAAATCGGGTTGAAGCTGGTCGCTCTCACCTTCTGGCCTTTGCGTCCCGAAACCTCTTCCACCGCCATTTCCCCCATCATCTCGGAGGCGATGGTTTCGGTGGACTGGGCCCAGATGTCCACGACCTTGTTGTACTTCTCACCGTCCGTGATGAGACCGCTCTTGTACTGGTCGTCGATCTTCTTCACTTCCCGTTCCGCTTTGTCGATGATCTCCGCCTTGCGGGACGGGATGGTCATGTCCTTCATGGAAATGGAGATGCCCGAGAGCGTGGCGTACCGGTAGCCGATGTCCTTGAGCCGGTCGGAAAGAATGACCGTCGCCTTGATCCCTTCCCTCCGGTAGGACTCGTTGATGAGCGAGCGCAGCTCCTTCTTGTTCATCACCTTATTGACCGTGGAGAAGGGCATTTCCTCCGGGAAGATCTCGTAGAGAAGCACCCGGCCCGTGGTCGTGTTCTCCAGAACGCCGTTGATCCTCACCTTGATGGCCGCATGAAGGTCCAGCTCTCCGGCATCGTAGGCGATCCGCACCTCCTCGGGGCCGGAGAAGGCTTTGCCTTCCCCTTTGCACAGGGGCCGCTCCCGGGTCAGGTAGTAGATGCCGAGCACGATGTCCTGGCTGGGCACGATGATCGGGTCCCCGTTGGCCGGAGACAGGATGTTGTTGGTGGACATCATGAGCACCCGCGCTTCGATCTGGGCCTCGATGGACAGCGGCACATGGACGGCCATCTGGTCCCCGTCAAAGTCCGCGTTGAAGGCGGTGCACACCAGAGGATGAAGCTGAATCGCTTTTCCCTCGATCAGGATCGGTTCAAAGGCCTGGATGCCCAGCCGGTGCAGCGTGGGCGCGCGGTTGAGGAGGATACAGTACTCCCGCACCACCTCGTCCAGGGCGTCCCACACTTCGGGGGTCTCCCGCTCCACCATTTTCTTGGCGGACTTGATGGTGGTGGCGATGCCCTTTTCGTCGAGCTTGTTGTAGATGAAGGGTTTGAACAGCTCGAGCGCCATTTTTTTGGGAAGCCCGCACTGGTGGAGTCGAAGGTCCGGCCCCACCACGATCACGGACCGGCCCGAGTAGTCCACGCGCTTGCCCAGAAGGTTCTGCCGGAACCGTCCCTGCTTGCCCTTGAGCATGTCGCTCAGGGACTTGAAGGGCCGCTTGTTGGCGCCGGTCACCACCTTGCCGCGCCGCCCGTTGTCGAAGAGCACGTCCACCGCCTCCTGGAGCATGCGTTTCTCGTTGCGCACGATGATCTCCGGCGCGTTGAGCTCCAGAAGCCGTTTCAGCCGGTTGTTGCGGTTGATGACACGGCGGTACAGGTCATTCAGGTCCGACGTGGCAAAGCGGCCGCCGTCGAGGGGAACCAGCGGTCTCAGGTCCGGAGGCAGCACCGGAACCACGTCCAGGATCGTCCACTCCGGACGGTTCTTGGAGTCCCGGAAGGCGTCGATGACCTTGAGCCGCTTGGCCAGTTTTTTCCGCTTCGCATCCGACTTGGTGTCCAGCATCTCCGCTCTCAAAGAGGCGGAGAGCACCTCCAGGTCCAGTTCCTTGAGCATGGCCTGGATCGCTTCGGCGCCGATCCCTGCGAAGAACTTGTGGCCGTACTCTTCCCGGGCCCGTCGAAGCTGTTCGTCGGTCAGGAGGCTCCCCTTGACCAGGGGTGTGTCCTTGGGATCAATGACGATGTAGTTCTCGAAATAGAGGACCCGCTCCAGGTCCTTGAGCGTCAAATCCAGGAGGTTCCCGATCTTGGAGGGCAGGCACTTGAGGAACCAGATGTGGGCCACCGGAGAGGCCAGCTCAATGTGGCCCATGCGCTCCCGCCGGACTTTGGACTGGATGACCTCCACGCCGCACTTCTCGCACACGATGCCCCGGTGCTTCATCCTCTTGTACTTGCCGCAGTTGCACTCGTAGTCCTTGATGGGACCGAAAATCTTGGAACAGAAAAGCCCGTCCCGCTCCGGCTTGAAGGTCCTGTAATTGATGGTCTCAGGCTTCTTCACCTCTCCGTGCGACCGCTCCCGGATCTTCTCGGGCGAGGCCAGCGAAATTTTCACGGCGTTGTAGCTGGACGGATCCTTCGGTTTTGCAAAAAAATTATAAAGTTCTTCCAAGGATGACTCCTCTCGGAAAAGGGTTAAAGTGATCCTCCCGATGCACGCCTTCGGCCGCAACCAGAATCTGGCGTGCTGTTTGAGGCTTGAGGATCGCTTCGCTTGAGGTTTGAGGCAAAACCGTTCTTGCCTCCAACCTCCAACTTCTCCGCAAGTCGCAGAGAAGTTGCGCTTTAAGATTCTAAATCGCGGTATCCTCAAAAAGTTGAACATCGAGGCCCAGGGCCAGCAACTCCTTGAGCAGGACCTTGAAGGACTCGGGCAGTCCCGGCTCAAGAACGTTGTTCCCCTTGACGATGCGCTCATACATGCGGGTCCGCCCTGCCACGTCGTCGGACTTGACCGTGAGGAACTCCTGCAGGGAGTAAGCCGCACCGTAGGCCTCCATGGCCCACACTTCCATCTCGCCCAGTCTCTGGCCTCCGAACTGGGCCTTGCCGCCCAGGGGCTGCTGGGTGACCAGCGAGTAGGGCCCGATGGACCGGGCGTGAAGCTTGTCGTCCACCAGGTGGTGGAGCTTGATCACGTAGAGGGTCCCCACCGTGACCTGCTGGTCAAAGGGCTCGCCGGTCCGGCCGTCATAGAGCGTGGCCTGCCCGCTCACGGGCAGCCCGGCCTTGACCAGGCACTTCTTGATCTCCTCCTCGTTGGCCCCGTCAAACACCGGAGAGGCCATGTGAACCCCGTTCTTCATCATCACGGCTCTGGAGACCAGCTCCTCGTCGTCCAGGTCCTTGAAGATCTCCCTGTACTCATCGGCCGAGAAAGTATCCATGAGCTTTTTCCGGAGAGAGGAGGCGTCTTTCATCTTCTCCACCAGCTCTCCGACCTGCCGGCCCAGCTGCCGGGACGCCCATCCCAGGTGGGCTTCCAGCACCTGGCCCACGTTCATGCGCGAAGGGACGCCCAGAGGGTTCAGAATCACGTCGACGGGGGTCCCGTCCTCGAAGTACGGCATGTCCTCCACGGGCAGCACCCTGGAGAGTACGCCCTTGTTGCCGTGACGGCCCGCCATCTTGTCGCCCACAGCCAGTTTGCGCTTCACCGCGACATAGACCTTGACCATCTTGATCACGCCCGGCGCCAGTTCGTCGCCCTGGCTGAGCCGATCGATCCGCTCGTCGAAATGGGCGTTGATCTGGGAGACCCGGTGCCGGTATTTCTCGACAATGGCCTCCATCTTCTCGAGCTCGTCCATGGTCGCCTTGATGTCCGCTCCGGACCAGGCCTCCACCGGGACCTTGAGAAGCTCCTCTTCCCCGATTTCCTTGCGGTTGCTGCACAGGAGCTTGCCGCTCTTCTTGTCCCGGAGGTTGGTCTTGAGTTTTTTGTCCAGGAGCAGGTCTCTCAGCTTGGCCCGGGCGCTTCGCTCCATGATGTGGATCTGGTCCTGCCGGTCTTTCTCCAGCTTGGCCCGCTCCTCTTTCTCGATGGAGAGGCTCCGGGAGTCTTTCTCCACCCCTCGGCGGGAGAAAATCTTGGTGTCGATCACGATCCCTTCCACTCCCGGCGGAACCCGGAGCGACGTGTCTTTCACGTCCCCGGCCTTGTCCCCGAAGATGGCTCGGAGGAGTTTCTCCTCCGGCGAGAGCTGGGTTTCGCCTTTTGGGGTAATTTTCCCCACCAGGATGTCGCCCGGGCTGACCCCGGCTCCGATCTTGATGATGCCGCTCTCATCCAGGTTCTTCAGCGCCTCCTCACCCACATTGGGGATGTCCCGCGTGATCTCCTCCTTGCCCAGCTTGGTGTCCCGGGAGACCACCTCGAACTCCTCGATGTGGATCGAGGTGTAAATGTCTTCCTTGACGATCCGCTCGCTGATGATGATGGAATCCTCGAAGTTGTACCCGCCCCAGGACATGAAGGCCACGGTCACGTTCTGGCCCAGAGCCAGTTCGCCCAGTTCCGTGGCCGGCCCGTCGGCGATGATCTGGCCCTTGCGGACCTCGTCGCCTTTGCGCACAATCGGCTTCTGGTTGTAGCAGGTGTTCTGGTTGGACTTCTGGTACTTGATGAGCTTGTAGATCTCCACCTCGCCTTCGTCTTCCGCCGTTCCGGTGGAGCGGATGACGATTCGAGAGGCATCCACGTCTTCCACCACGCCGTCCCGTCGCGCAATGACCGAGACGCCTGCATCCCGGGCCACCACGCTCTCCACGCCCGTGCCGATCAGGGGCGCCTTGGCGGCGAGCAGAGGAACGGCCTGGCGCTGCATGTTGGATCCCATGAGGGCGCGGTTGGCGTCGTCGTGCTCCAGGAAGGGGATGAGCGACGCGGAAACGCTCACCAGCTGATCCGGCGAAACGTCCATGTACTTCACGTTGGCAATGCCCACCTGGCTGGCCTCGCCGGCGATCCGCACCGCCACCTCTTCGGTGGTGAAGTTGCCCTTCTTGTCGACGGGGGAGTTCGCCTGTGCAATCGGATACTCTTTCTCATCCAGGGCGGAGAGGAAGTGGATCATCTTGCTCACCTTGCCGCTCTCCACATCGCGGTAGGGCGTTTCGATGAACCCATACTCGTTCACCCTGGCGTAAGTGCTCAGGGAGACGATGAGCCCGATATTGGGACCTTCCGGGGTCTCGATGGGGCAGATCCGGCCGTAGTGCGTGGGATGCACGTCCCGCACTTCGAAACCGGCTCTTTCCCGGGTGAGACCTCCGGGGCCGAGGGCGCTCAAGCGTCGTTTGTGGGTCACTTCGGACAGAGGGTTGGTCTGGTCCATGAACTGGGACAGCTGGCTCGTCCCGAAAAACTCCTTCACCACCGCCGAGACGGGCTTGGAGTTGATCAGGTCATGGGGCATGAGGGTTTCCACCTCCTGGAGGCTCATGCGCTCCTTGATGGCCCGCTCCATCCTCACCAGGCCGATGCGGTACTGGTTCTCCAGCAGCTCTCCGACCGCCCTCACCCTCCGGTTGCCGAGGTTGTCGATGTCGTCCACCATGGCTTCCGTGTTCTTGAGCCGGATCAATTCCTTCACGGTGTGGGTGATGTCTTCCCTTCGGAGCGTCCTCACCTCCAGAGGGACATCCAGGTTGAGCCGGTAATTGAGTTTCAGCCGTCCCACCGGAGAAAGGTCATAGGTGGAGATGTTGAAAAAGAGGCCGTTGAAGAAGTTGCTGGCCACCTCCTGGGTAGGAGGGCTGCTGGGCCTCATCTTCCTGTAGAGTTCCAGGATCGCTTCCGTGCTCTCGTCGATCTTGTCCAGGAGCATGGTGTCCCGGATGGTGGAGCTCACGCCCGGCGCGTCCAGCACCAGGCACTCCACCTCGGTCATGCCCTTCTGTTTCATCTTCACGAGGATCTCTTCGGCCAGGGGCTGGTTCCCGTTGCCCAGGATCTCGCCGGTTGCGGGGTCCACCAGATCATTGGCCAGGATCCGGCCCAGAAGGTTCTCCAGCCGGATGGGGATGTGGGTCATGCCGGCCGCTTCCACAGCCGCGTGCAGCCGCTTGGTGTACTTCTCCCCTTCCTTGGCCAGGACCTTCTTGGTTTTCGGATGGACGATCTCCTTGGTCACCTTCTGCCGGAAGAGATTCTCCAGTTTGGCCGCTCGCAGCCATTCCCCGTCCTTGAGGGTGAAGGTTTCCGTGTCGTAGAAGAGGGTGAGGATGTCTTTGGGGGAATAACCCAGAGCCTTCAGGAACGTGGTGACGGGGAACTTCCGCCTCCGGTCGATGCGGACGTAGAGCAGGTCCTTGGGGTCAAACTCGAAATCGAGCCAGGATCCCCGCAAAGGGATGATCCTGGCCGAGTAGAGCAGTTTGCCGCTCGAATGGGTCTTGCCCTTGTCGTGGTCGAAGAACACCCCCGGCGAGCGGTGGAGCTGGCTCACGATGACGCGCTCGGTTCCGTTCACGATGAACGTGCCCCGGTCGGTCATCATGGGGATGGTGCCGAAGTAGATCTCCTGCTCCTTGATGTCCCGGATGCTCTTGGTGCCGTCCGTGACGTCCGTGTCGAAGACCAGCAGGCGAACCGTCAGCTTCAACGGGGCCTCGTAGGTGAGCCCCTTGCTCAGGCACTCCTCTTCCCCGTATTTCGACGGTTCAAAGGTGTACCGCACGAACTCCAGCGACGAGGTGCCGCTGAAATCGCTGATGGGAAACACACTTCGAAAAGCCCCCTGAAGGCCCGTGTCCTTTCGCGCCTCCGCCGGCACATCCTTCTGGAGAAAGCGCTCATAGGACTGTTTCTGGATTTCGATCAGATTGGGAATATCGATGATCTTCTCGATCTTCCCGAAATTCCTTCTGACCCGTTGGCTCACGCCGCCATTCCCTTTCATCGGATCTCCTCACGTGGTTACAGATGATGACGCTCGATCGCAGGGCGCGCTACTTGATTTCGACGGTGGCGCCGGCCTCTTCGAGCTGCTTCTTGATTTTCTCCGCTTCGTCGCGGGAAATCCCCTCTTTGACTTTGCCGGGCGTGCCGTCCACCAGGGCCTTGGCCTCTTTGAGCCCCAGACCGGTGATGGCCCGCACCTCTTTGATC
>JALOPA010000648.1 GCA_025454125.1 Thermodesulfobacteriota bacterium | reverse complement strand
GGACAGGTAGGCGAGCGTGTTCAGACCGATCTTGATCACATCCTCATGATGGAGGAGGGCGTTCTGGACCAAAGTCTCATTGACCAGGGTGCCGTTGAAACTGCCCAGGTCCGTGAGAAGATGGCCCTGATCCGTTCTGGTAATTCTGGCGTGCTTCCTTGAAACGGTGTGGTCGAGCAGCACAATGTCATTCTCTTTGCTGCGGCCGATGTTCGTTTCCTGCTTCAGCAACGAGTAGCTGCTGATGCGTCCGTCCGTGGTGGTGACATAAAGGGTCGGCATGAGGCGTCTTCTCCGTCCTTCATTGCTATTCGGAAAAGGCGATCAGAAGGACGGTTGTGTCATCCCTCCCGCCTGCCAGGTTGGCCTTCAACACCAGAGAGAGCCCGATCTTGAACAGGGCTCGGTCCGAGATGGACACAACGGTAGCCAGGATGTCCTCATCGGAGAGCGCGGTGTGGAGCCCGTCGGAGCACAAGAGATACAGATCGCCCGGCAAAACGCCATACCGGTGGACATCCATCTGAGGATGGTCCGACAGCCCCAGAGCACTGGTGAGGATGTTTCGCTGGGGATGGGCCCTGGCTTCCTCCCTGGAAATCAATCCGCTCTTTTGCTGCGCTCCCACAAAGGAATGATCGAAGGTGATCTGTTCGATCTGCCCGGCCCGGATCCGGTACACTCGGCTGTCCCCCACGTTGACAACGGCCAGGTGCTCCCCTTCCACCAGGGCTCCCACCAGCGTGGTCCCCATTCTTTTCATGAGGGACGGGTCGCCGGAGAGCCCGGTGATCCTCCGGTTGGCTAAAGCGACCGCGGCCAGAAGCCGCCTCTGTCCTGGGCTCAAATCCTTCTGAGGAAGAGAGGGCCATGGTCCCTCTTGAGACCTCGAACGGATCAGGGCCTCCGAGATGCAATCGATGGCCAGCTGGCTGGCCGTTTCGCCGGACACGTGACCGCCCATCCCGTCGGCGACGAGGAAAAGGCCTTCCTTGTCATCACGGAAATAACGGTCTTCGTTTTGGGCGTGTGACTTGCCGATCTCTGAGAACCCGAAAGACGCGAATTTCATCCTCCCCCTCTTCCAACGACCGGGCGGATCCTGAGGCTCGCTCCTTGACCCAGCCGAGAGTCGGTCTGATGAGGACCCCGGGTATTGAGACACGGAAAGTTCACAAGCGCAGCGATGAAGAGTCTTCTCTCAGGCAAGTTCTAAGATGCAGTCTGGGCTGAAAGGGTTACCACAACCAGTTTCCATTCCTGTCCCACCGGCTGTTCACAGGAAATCCGAGCTTGGACAAGAGATGGTGAAACAGGAACTGGCGATTGCCCCGGAAGTATCCCAGTTCCTCGCAGTAGGAATGGGGCTTGAAATCCTTGGCCTCCGCTTCGGACAAAGTCATGGTTTGGGCTGTTTTGCCCGCAACGCAAACGTGATCAAAGTGGATGGAATGGTAAAGCTTGTCCTCCGTCGTAGCAACCACCACAGCATTTCCAGGGATCTTTTCATCCACAGTGATGTAGATGCTCAGAAAAAAGCCGACCACCAGCAGACTGATCACGAGGACGGCAACAATTTTACCTTTTGGAGGCTTTCCCATGGCAGCGTCTTAGAGCAAGGTCCCTCTCAAGATGGGAAAAACTTTATACTCTTCGAGCTCAAAAGTCAAATTCAGTTATTCTTGACGTCCTTGGTCCTCGGGAGAGGAAGCTTGAAAAACTCGATTTTTTCGTCGCTGAGCATCTTTTCCTCCTCGAAGGTCGCGGACCCCTTGATGTTTTTCTTTTCGCTGACACCGTAGTGCATTCGGAGGGCCTTTTACCCGTATTTTTTCCGATATTAAAGATCGTCAGACCCATAATAAAGACGGAAATGAAAATACAAATTAGGAGAAGATTTTTATTTCGGATGGGCATTATAAATTATAATATTGATAATTACCAGTTATGTCAAATATTCTGGTTTTTTAAAACCTACTTCATGGAAATCCACGGATGAAAGAATGCTTAATAAAACGATGTTTTTTCCCGCACTGTAAATCAAATACAATCAAGAACGATGCTCTCCGAAAGGCTGAAACGCTTACTCTTGACCCCTAGCGGGCTGCTGACAAACCCCTGCCGGTGCAGCCGTCACTTCTCAGCGTATAGAACAGCCAAGATCCTTGTCGTTTCTTGGCCGTGGCACTTGACGAGGTGGGGAACCGTCGAGTCGTAATAAATGGCGTCCCCAGGCTCAAGCACGTGGATCTCCTCGCCGAGCCGGACTTCCATTCGACCGCTGAGCACAAAGATAAACTCTTGGCCGTCGTGGGTCGATCGTTCCTCCTCGGTGGTTGACGGCTGCAAGGTGACCAGAAAGGGCTCCATGTGGCGGTCCTTCTTGTACGCGGCAAGGGATTCATACCCGTAACCGTAATGCTTGTCTCTCTTGGAGTCGTATCGGGAAACCACCTTGCGGTCCCCTCGGCGGACAATGGTGAAGGGCCTCAGCTCATCCCCTGAAATGAAGTAGCCCATCCTCATGTTAAGGGCCTTGGCCAGCTTGATGATGGTTCCGAGAGGCGGAGCGCTTTGCCCTTCTTCGATTTCCGACAGGAGGGGCACTTCAATGCCCGTCCGCCTGGATACGTCCAGCAGGCTGAGACCTCGCTCTTCCCTGGCCCTTTTGACCCGTTGAGCGACATTGACGGTCAGGTCTTCCTGCGGAGGCCCTTGGTCGATATGCTCCATGAAAGCCCTTTCCTCATCCCTGCTGGTAAACTGGCTCACATGGGCAAGAAAGTCATCGTACCCGTCAGAGCGCTTGCTCTTGTCTTTGTCCTCTGTCATGGTTCATTCCCTGGTTCATCGCCTCAAAAGGTTCGGCTTTATTGGTACTGGTCTGGTCTCTTGAAATGAGAGCCCCTTCCGGGACTATTAAGAGAAGCTCAATAGTTGCCTTTTATTGTTACCACGCCCCGTGGCAATTGGTCAAGAAGCGAGTCCTGTGTCTTCCTTGACAGGCAGAGTGCTGCGGCCTATGATGGCCTGAGAAAAGCGTAACAGTTTAGCTCTTTGAAATAAACACAGAAAGAGTCCATCCATTTCAAAGAGCTAAACTGTTAAGGGAAAGCTAATGGAAAGGCTTTGAAAAATCAACGCATTTCTCGAAGACTTCAGCCCAAGCGAGGACGAGAGCATGGTCGAAAAGCAATTCATTGTGGATGAGCTCACGAAACACGACACGTGGCGAATGTTCCGGATCATGGCGGAATTTGTCGAAGGCTTTGAGGTTCTGCCTGATATCCACCCGGCAGTGACGATTTTCGGCTCCGCGAGGGTGAGCCGAACCAGCCCCATTTACAAGACTACGGAGAAGCTGGCCCGCCTCCTCGCTCAGAACCAGTTCAATGTCATCTCCGGAGGGGGCCCGGGTGTCATGGAGGCCGCCAACAAGGGAGCAGCGGAAGGGGGCGGCAAATCCGTGGGCCTCCACATCCACCTGCCCCGCGAACAAAAGCCGAACAAATATGCGAACGTCCGCCTTGACTTCAATTACTTTTTTATCCGAAAGGTCATGTTCGTGAAGTATGCGGTCGCCTATGTGATTCTGCCCGGCGGGTTCGGTACGCTCGACGAACTCTTCGAGGCCCTCACCCTCATCCAGACCAAGAGGATAAGATCCTTTCCGGTGATTCTCATGGACTCCCGATACTGGAAAGGGCTCGTGGGCTGGATCAAAACGACCCTTCTCGAGTCGAGCTTTATTTCTCCCCAGGATCTCGACATCTTCCACCTGGTGGACAAGCCGGAAGAAGCGGTTTCTATCATCAAAGGGAGGGTCATTGTCTGACGGCGAGGCGTGACGAGATGCATTTCCTTTTCCAGAGTGCCGCGCACTTTGGAATCCACCTGAGCGATCCCCAGCTCGATTCGTTTCGAAGCTACCTGGAAGAGTTGTGGTCCTGGAACCGGAAGTTCAACCTGACCGGCCTGGAGGACCGCGAGCGCATGGTGATCGAGCTTTTCCTGGATTCCCTGATCCCTTCCCCCTTTATTCCCGGAAAGGGAAACCTGCTGGATGTGGGCTCGGGAGCCGGCTTTCCAGGGTTGCCGCTCAAGATTCATTGCCCTGAGCGCAAGACCTTTCTGCTGGAGCCGAGCTCCAAGAAAGCGAGCTTTCTTCGTCACGTGACTCGAGTGATCCGGCTGAGGGAAATCCACATCATCAGGAGTCGGGTGGAGCAACTTCCGAAAGGACCTCAATATGACATGGTCACGGCGAGGGCTTTTGCAGAGTTTGAGAAAGCGCTGGACGGTTGTGCTCCCCTGGTGAGCCCCGGTGGTCTTCTGGTGCTCTACCTGGGAGCCCGTGCCGAGGAGAATCTGAAGAAAGGCGAGGGCTTGGTGGAGGCTCATCACCTGAGACTGTCCAAAAAGATTCCCTATGAGCTGCCGGGAAGAAGCTCAAAGAGAAACACGATTATTTTCCAAAAGGAGCAAGGGTTTGTTGGACGGCCGACAGGAGAGGAGCTTGCCTGATTCGCCCCTCGTAGCATTTTAGCACTTTGAAATGGATGGCTCAGGCCATGGGGGTCCCTCCAAAAACAGAAAACGAAGAGTGTGCGGGAAAGACTCCGCAGTGTCTATTTCAAAGACCTGAACTGTTACCCTT
>JALOPA010000647.1 GCA_025454125.1 Thermodesulfobacteriota bacterium | reverse complement strand
TCATGGAGGGGTGTTTTGACTTTATGCTTTTTTTTCGTTGCACCGCGTGCCGTGAACCTGTGGATTACCCATCGGCTTGAGCTCTACCTCCAAAATATCGACTCTTCGACGGCCCTGATGAGCCTTTCCACATCTTTCGGGAACACATCCCCGATATTGGCGATCCTAAAGGTGTCCGCTGAGGTCACCTTGCCCGGATAGATCACAAACCCCTTGCGCTTCAGTTCCCCGTAGAACGTCTTGAAGTCATAGGCCTTCTGGGTCGGGCTTATGAAGGAGGTGATGATGGGGGACTGAAGCGGTTCCGGCAGAAGGCAGTGAAATTCCAGTTGCTGCATTCCCCTGACCAGAAGGCGATGGTTTTCCAGGTAACGAAGGTGTCTTTTCTCCACCCCTCCTTCTTCGTCCAGTTCTTTCAAGGCCTGGGAAAAGGCCCGCACCACGTGGGTCGGCGATGTGTAGCGCCATTTTCCCGAATGCTTCTCCATCACGTCCCACTGGTCATAGAGATCGAGGCTCAGGGTCCTGGCTCTTCCCTTGGTCTTGCGCAGCTCTTCCTCGTTGGCCACAATGAAGCTGAAACCCGGAACGCCCTGGATGCACTTGTTCGCGCTGCTGATGAGAAAGCCCGCTCCCAACCGGTCCATGTCCATGGGAATGCCGCCGAAGCTGCTCATGGCATCCACGATGTAGACTTTCCTGAAGGACTTGACGATCTTTCCGATTGCTTCGATGGGGTTGAGCATGCCCGTGGTGGTCTCGCAGTGGACCGCGGCCACATGGGTGATCGCAGGGTCCGCTTCCAGCATTTCCACCAGCTTGTGGGTGTCGAGCTGATGGAGTTCACCGCTGTCCAGGAGCGCGCAATCGATCTTGTGGCGGCCGGCGATCTGTGCGATCCGCTGCCCGTAAGCCCCGTTGGCCAGGGCAAGGAGTTTTCCCTTTTCAGGGAGGACCGAGCTGATCACCGACTCCACGCCGAAGGTGCCGCTTCCCTGCATGAGAACAGAGGTGTAACCCTCCTCCGGAGTGGCGAGCCGGACCAAGCGTCTGCGGATGTCCTGCACAATGGAGTTGTAGTCGTCATCCCATGTGCACCAGTCGCGGAGCATCACGGTTTTTACGGTTTTGGTCGTGCTCAAGGGTCCTGGCGTCAAGAGCAAATAGGGGTTGTCGGGCAAGTCATGAAGGGTCATAGAAGTCTCCTGTTCCTTTCTGTGAGTTCCAAACTCTGTTCCAAGATTTCAAAGGCCTGATCCAACTCCTGGTCTGCAATAGTGAGGGCCGGCGTCAGGGTGAGAACATTTCCCTGGGATACTTTGAAGCTCAATCCCCTGGACAGGCACCGATACATCACCTCTTCCGCCTCCTCGTGCGCAGGCGCCCGGGTTCTTCGGTCTTTCACGAGCTCGATTCCCATGAGAAGCCCTACGCCCCTCACATCGCCAATCAGGGGGTGCTTCTCCTTCATGGTTTTCATCCGCTCCAGGGCTGCGCGGCCCTGAAGCTTCGTCTTTTCGATCAGGCCTTCCCTTTCGATCACCTCCAGCGCGGCCAGACCGGCTGCGCAGGCCACCGGATTCTTTTCGTGGGTGTAGTGGCCCAGGGACTTGTCCCGGGCGATGTCCAGATCCTTTCGTGCGACGATGGCGGCCAGGGGAAAAACCCCGCCGCCAAGGCCCTTGCCCAAAACCAGGATGTCCGGGACCACCCCGTCGTGCTCGCAGGCGAACATGCGGCCCGTCCTTCCCAGGCAAACCGCGGTCTCATCGAAGACGAGCAGGGCGCCGTGGCGATCGCAGGCCTCCCGCACCAGCTTCCAGTAGCCGGGCGGGGGCTGATTCACGGACGTGCAGCGCACGGGCTCTGCCAGGACGGCCGACACGTCCCCTTCCTTTTCAAGTGCGTAAGCGATGTAGTGTGCGCATTTGAGTCCGCACCGCGCGCAGTCGCCTTCGGAATCCCACAGGCACCGGTAGGGCTCAAAAGGCGGCACATGCTCGGTGCCGGGAAGGAGAGGGCCGATGCCCTTTCGGAAGCAGCTTTCACCGCCGACGGAGAGGACATCCAAGGAGGCCCCGTGAAAAGCATCCCACATGGAAAGGGTCTTGAACCGGCCTGTGGCCACCCGGGCAAGCTTCAAGGCCATGCCCACGGCGGTGGTGCCGCCGGGCGCGAAGAGAACCTTGCTCAAGTCTCCGGGCGTGAAGGCTCCGAGCTTCTCGGCCAGCTCCACGGCAGGAATGTTGGTGAAGCGCCGAGGGCTGAAGCAAAGGGTGTCGAGCTGGCGCCGGATCGCGCTCAGCACATGGGGGTTTGCAAAGCCCACCTGGTGCACGCTGTTGCCGTGAAAATCCAGAAAGCGTTTTCCCTGGAGGTCTTCGATGACGCTGCCTTCACAGCGGGTGAGCACGTCCAGGCAAGGGGTGGAGAGGGCCTGGTGAAGAAAGGCTCTTGAGTCCCGGTCGAGCCATGCCTTGGATTCAGGCGAAATCTCCCTGGCGATCCACTCGCTTCTCCGCGAAGAGGTGTTCACATCCCCTTCGCAAAGTCGCCCATGCTGTCCGGGTTCTTCTTTAGCAATCATTGAATCCCTACGGCCTCCATTCCCCCCCAGGATGCTACGGCTCTGTCATTCCGGTCCGCCTGAGGCGGATGAACTCCGGCGGGAATCCAGGAAGGCCGTTTCTTTCTGGACTCCCTCCGGAGTTTATCCTGAGCGAAGTCGAGGGGCGGGAGTGACGGTTCTGAAAACAGCATTAATCCACCTGGTGCAGTGTCTCTGTGAAGTTTTTGCAACTCTGTCATTTCGAGCGAAGGCGAGAAATCTTATCGTTTAGC
>JALOPA010000646.1 GCA_025454125.1 Thermodesulfobacteriota bacterium | reverse complement strand
CACCCTCGGGATTCTCCACCAGTTCCGCCGTCACCAGAAGTCTCCTGATCGGCGTCGAGGGCAGGTTCTTCTCAAAAGGTATGAGGATTTTTTCAATGGCGCTCACGAGCCCTCTGGCGCCGGTTCTCTCCTTCGCCGCTGCTTCGGCGATCTTGGCCAGGGCGTCCTCCTCAAACTTGATGTCAATGCCGTAAGCCTTGAAGTCCAGTCTCTTACTCAGGATGATCGGGTTGTTGGGGTTCCTGAGAATCTCAACGAGATCTTCCTTGGTCAGCTCATCAAATACGACGACAACCGGCAGACGGCCCACGAATTCCGACTCAAACCCGAATTCTACGAGGTCCTGGGCGGTGACCTCCTTGAGAATCTCCCAGGGGATTTCCGTAGGCCGAACGTCCGCCTCGAACCCGATCCCCTGTTTCTGAAGCCTCTTCTTGATGATGTTGCCCAGTTCTCCAAAGGCGCCGCTCATGATGAACAAGATGTTCTTCGTGTTCACCACTCTCTTTTCTTTTTTGCCGGTTCTTCGGAAATGTTCGATCGCCTGGATTTGGGATACCGCATCATGGGGGACCTTCAGATCCACCTCCGTCTCCTCCATGGGCTTCAACAGAGCTCTCTGGACCCCGGTGCGCGACACATCGTGGCCGATGAAATTCCTCGCTGAGGCGATCTTGTCCACCTCGTCGATGTAGATGATGCCGTTCTCGGCAAGACTGATGTCTTCATTGGCTTCGTAAACCAGGTCGCGGACCAGGTCTTCCACATCGCCGCCAACATAACCCGTCTCGCTGAACTTGGTGGCGTCTCCTTTCACAAAAGGCACGCCCAATTTCTGCGCAATCAGTTTGACGATATAGGTTTTTCCCACCCCGGTCGGCCCGATCATGAGAACGTTGTTCTTGATCATTCCGACGCCGCCTCCCTTTTTCTTGTTCGTCTGCCGCTTATAGTGCTTGATGCGGTTGAAGTGGGTGCAGACCTTGGTCGCCAGCACAGCCTTGGCCTGATTCTGCTTCACAACAAAACTGTCCAAATGCGATTCCAGCTCCTCGGGGAGCATGTCGAAGTTAATGACAGGCTCTTTCTTTTCTCCGGGTTTCCCCTCCTCTGTACTGATTTCCTGCGCCTTGGGATAAACAAAGGGAGAAATGATCTTGATCCTGTTCCCGTATTTTTTCGACAGATAATCACTCAGCTCCTTTTCGAGCTCTTTCTGATTCGGAAGCTTTTCTACGCCATCATATCGACTGTTATCATCATCCATCATGATTCCCTCGCTTGCCTGAATCCCAATGCAGGCCTTTTTCCGCAACCAAAATCTGGCCTCCAACCTCCACCTTCTCCGCAAGTCGCAGAGAAGTTACGTTCTTAGATTCTAAATAGCCTCCATAATAACCATACACCGAAATTCCTCAGCAAATATAGACACTCTTTCTCCGCGTTTCAACCGGATGCGCCTCCGCTAATTCTGTTGACTCAAGTGTCTGGATTGTTTTAGAGTTATGGCTATCATATCAGAATCTCTTTAAAAAACAAGGAGTAACGGATGATTTCCCGATTGGAGATCCGGCTCAGGAGCAACCTCATCGACGCTGAAGGCGCAGGGGTCCAGAGAAAGGCGAAAGACTACTTCGGCATAGGGGTCGATGAAATCCGCGTGATCCGCATCCTCACCATCGATGCCGATCTCCCTCCCGAGCAGATGGAAGCGGCACGGACCCGGATTTTCACGAATCCCGTCACCGAGGAGTCTTCCTTTAAACCCCTGGCCCAGGAATTCGACTGGCTCATCTGGGTCGGTTACCGTCCCGGGGTGAGAGACACGGCCGGAAGCACCGCCGTGGAGGCGATTGAAGATCTGTTTAAGATCAAGTTCAAGGCCGATGAGGCTGTTTACACCTCCAAGCTGTACGAGATCAAAGGCTCCCTTCAGGAATCCCAGGTGAAAATCATGGCCCGGGAGATCCTCGCCAATGAGATTGTTCAGCAGTGGAAGGTCTTCAGCCGACAAGGATGGAATGCTGAAAATGGCATTGGCTTCATCCTGCCCAAAGTGATTCTGAACCACGAACCCCAGGTCACGACGGTACCCATAGGCAGCGACCGGGAGTTGAGAGAAATCTCGCGCGTGCGGAATCTCGCTCTTCAGGACAAGGATATTCCAACCATCCGGGAGTATTTCTTGAGGCAGGATATTTTGACCGAGCGGAAAAAAATGGGGCTCAGCCTGCCCACGGACGTTGAGCTCGAATACATCTCCCAATCGAGAAGCGACCACTGCAACCACAACACCTTCAGGGGCCTCTTCCGGTACAAGGACCTCTCGGACGGTCGCCTTCAGATCGTGGACAACCTCTTCAAGACCTGCATTGAAGCGCCCACGCTCAAGGTCAAAGACGAAAAGCCCTGGGTGGTCTCCGTGCTCTGGGACAACGCAGGGGTTGCGAAATTCAACGCCGAACACAACTACGTGATCACAGGGGAGACCCACAACAGCCCCTCCAATATGGAAGCTTACGGCGGATCGCTCACGGGCATTGTCGGGATCTACAGGGACCCCATGGGCACAGGCAAAGGCGCCAAGCTCATCCTGGGAACTTACGGATTTTGCGTCGGGCCCAGGGACTATGCCAAGGAGCTGAAGCCTCACCTCCACCCCAGGCGCTTGCTGGACGGCGTGATCGAAGGCGTCAAGGACGGCGGCAACAAAAGCGGCATTCCCACACCCTACGGCCTCCTGTACTTTGACGAGAGTTACATGGGGAAATGCCTGGTCTTCGTGACCGCTTTGGGCATCATGCCGGCCCTGCTCGGGAAGGAGCCCTCCCACGTCAAGAAG
>JALOPA010000645.1 GCA_025454125.1 Thermodesulfobacteriota bacterium | reverse complement strand
CCGCTTCAGGCAGCTCTTTCCGGAAATCCTCAATGACCTTTGCGACGGTCTGCTCTTCGTTGAGGCAAGGGATGAGCACGGCGATGTTTCTGCTTTTCAAGCGCTCTTGTAAGGCTGAGAGGGAGTTTTCGGAATTCATCTTCCTTTTGTCCGAAATTCCTTGAAAAAGGAACCAAAGCTTTCTTGAATAGGGCTTTATTATAGCAGTCTCACTGACCTTTTGCACCTTCTCTTTAGTGCGGCGCGCCTTCCAAGGGGAAAACTCCTGGCCCCTGATGGTAACACGTTAGAATTTCAAAGATATTGACTTGGTCGCGTTTTCATACTATTCCGTTGCTGAGGCGGTAAGGTTCTGCCTGCAGCTTGGCTCTACTGATGGGTTCACCTATGGTCAGGAGGCGCGAGGCAATAAGGCGACAATGAGACTGGACAATCTGATAAATCATGCCCGCTTCGCTGTATCGGCCCTCCTGGTGCTCTTCTTCTTTCACCCTGTTCTTTTCTCCGACAACACCTTCTTTTTTCGGGACGTTCATCGGTGGTTTTATCCTGGAAAGCACTTCCTCGCCCAATTCCTGCAGAACGGATTCATCCCTTACTGGTGCCCGAATTATTTTTGCGGCGCTCCGTTCCTTGGTGACCTTCAGTCCGGTGTCTTCTACCCTCCTTGCCTGATCTTCGCCCTCTTGCCCTTTCCCTGGTCCTTCAATCTTTACGTCTGCCTTCATTTCTTTCTGGGATTTCTATTCTTCTACGGTTTTCTGAAGAGCATCGGCCTCTCTTCAAGAACCGCGCTATTGCTCAGTGTCTCCTTTTGTTACGGGAGTTTCGTCATCGCATCGGTCAACACGCTGAACAACTTATCTGCAGCGATCTGGCTCCCCGCTGCCTTGTGGGCTTTCCACGAGGCCAGAATGAAAAAAAAGCGCTCCGCCCATGGATGGACCGTCCTTTCCCTGACCCTGTGCCTTCTGGCCGGGGAACCCCAGATCTTCTTGCTCACCGTCGCCCTTCTCGCGCTTTTTGCCTTTTTTCTTCCTCGCCGTGAACAGAGGCTCGATTTGAGCTTCGGCGTCAAGAGTCTGGGGATGATCGTTTTGTTTGTCCTGGCCGCACTCCTAGTGGCCGCAGCGCAGCTGGGCCCTGCTTTTGCGGACTACACGCTTTCCATACGCACGGAAGGATTCACGTTCCAGGAGGCCGCCAGGTTCTCTCTTCAGCCTTCCATGCTGAAGCACCTGCTCCTGCCTTTGGTTTTTCCGCCGCACTTTGAAACGGACCCGAATTTCTTTGCTCGTTTTTACCCCACCTCTTCGGGCACGCCCTGGCTGCTGACCCTTTACCCTGGATCCCTCATTGTCCCGCTGGCAGCCCTGAGTCTTTTGTCCGGGTCCCGAAAGCGCGTGCTCCTTTGGCTGATGGTCTTCGTCGTCAGCCTAGCCCTGGCCCTTGGAGAAAACGCTCCTCTCTTTCGATTCTTCTACAAGGTTTTGCCTGCGTTCCGTTTTCCCGAGAAGTTCATCTTCCCCGCAGCGTTCAGCCTTCTCCTCATGGCGGCTCATGGTTTTGAAGGCCTTCTTTCTCGCTTTGAGAAAAGGAAAGGGATCGCGAATCTGCTTTTTCTCGGCCTTTTCGTTTTTCTTGTTTTGGACCTGTTCTGGGCGCACCGCAACCTCAATCCCGTGCGCGAATTCGCTTTCTATCAGGCTTACGACCCCCGGCTCGAAACAATTAATCTCGGCATCCTCCATGGCCTCCACCACGTGGACGGAGTCACGGGATTGGAGCTCCGATACCAGTATCTCATCACCGAGTTGCTCAGTCGGCCGTGGCCTGAAAGAATCCGTTTTCTGAAACTGGTGAATGTAAAGTACATTATCAGCCGGCAGAGCCTGGATGAGCACAACGATCTCCTCGACCATGTGGAAAGGATCAACCCGCTGGTGTTCAGGATCAAGAATCCCCTGCCCAGGGCCTGGATGGTGGCCCAAGTTCTTCCCTTGCACAAGGGATCTGTCGAAGAACTGCTGAAGCCCTCTTTCGATCCATGGTCCCAGGTGATTGCCGGTGGAGTTCTGCCGAAGCTCTCAGAGCCGGGGTTCTTCAATGAGGTGGACGCACTCCGCTACGAGCAAGACGGACGAATCCGGATCACCGTCACCGCAGACCGGCCGAGCGTTCTGGTGCTTTCTGAATCCTCTTATCCCGGCTGGCGGGTCTTTGTGAACGGTCAGGAAAAGGAATGCCTGTGGCTCAACCTTCTGTTTCAGGGAGTGGAACTTCCTTCAGGAAGAAATGAGATCCTCTTCGAATTCCGGCCTCAGCGTTTTTCCGGCTATGCGGCCGTCTCTTTGGTCAGTCTGGCGTTTCTTTGGATCGTCTTTTTCTCTTCCCTCTCTTGGACAAAAAGACGCCCTATGCACCCTTAACCAAAAGGAGTCCTATGAAGCTTTCTGTGATCATCCCCTGCTACAACGAGAAAGAACTTCTCCCCGAGTTGATCGCGCTGGTCAAGAGAGCTCCTGTGGAAGATAAGGAGATTATTTTGGTGGATGACGGCTCGAGTGACGGAACCACGGAACTGATCAGGGCCGGTCTTGATAAGCAAGTGGACAAAGTCGTCTACCACCGGGTTAATCAGGGCAAAGGGGCCGCGATTCGATCGGGACTTGAGCAGGCTACCGGCGAGATGGTCCTCATTCAGGATGCGGACCTGGAGTACGATCCCCATGAGTACCCCAGGCTCATCGCCCCCATTGTCCAGGGAAAGGCCGATGTGGTCTATGGGTCCCGATTCTCGGGAGAAGGCCCGCACAGGGTGCACTTGTTCTGGCACTATGTGGGCAACCGCCTTCTCACTCTTCTTTCGAACATGTTCAGCAACCTGAATCTGACGGACATGGAAACATGCTACAAGGTGTTCAGAACGGAAATCATCAGGAGCCTTAATATCGAAGAGAATGGTTTCGGCATTGAACCGGAAATCACGGTCAAGGTGGGGAAGAAAAGCTGCCGGGTGTACGAAGTGGGGATATCCTATTACGGCCGATCGTACAGTGAAGGCAAGAAGATCACCTGGAAGGACGGTTTCAAAGCGGTTTCCGTGATTTTGAAATACGGCCTTTTCCGCTAGCCGGCCCCCTGAGTTTTCTTTGGGCTTCCTATGGCTCTAGCCGCCTATTCAAAGAAGATGATTGAAGCTCGAAAGGTTCAAACCCTTCTCCTTTTCCTTCTCTTTGCGGCGCCCATCCTGTACACGCTTCCTGACTATGGAATCACCCACGATGAGCCCATCTACCTGGAGGCCTCAAGGAGTATCCGAGAATGGCTATCTCTTGACCTGCGGAACATGTTCAGCCGGGACTCGATCGAAGAGCACTGGAAAACAGACCCTGCCCGGAATGTTCATCCTTCCGGTGTCAAGTGGCTTTACCTCATCGCTCAAAGCACCGTGTTTTGGGAAAAGGACCCTTACCTTCAGAACCGGCTGTTTTACATTTTTGTTTTTGCCTTCAGCCTGGCTCTGTTCCTGCACTGGAACTTCGGCCCTTCCCTCGCCAGAAGCGGCCTCACCGTGTTGCTTCTCCTGAGCATTCCCCGCTTTTTCGCTCATGCCCACTTTGCTGCGACCGATATGCCGATGACCGCTTTCTTGATGCTCTTCGTCTTGGCCGCCAGCAAAAGCGTGGATCACGGGAACCCCTGGGTCGCAGGAATTCTTCTTGGGTTTCTCGCCAGCCTCAAGGTGACCTCTGTGCTTCTTGCTCTCCCGCTCCTCACCCTTTTTCTCATCCTGCACAGGAATCCGGCCAAAAAGGCGCTTCGGACTGCTTCCCTGCTGGGATTGACGGCTGGCCTCACCTTTTATGTGCTGAATCCGGACTGGTGGTTTTCTCCTCTTTCCAGGGCCGTGGAATTCATCACCCAGACCGCAACCCGGAAGGACTGGACACCCTTCACCGTCTTCTTCGGAGGGACTTTCTATCTTTACAGAGGTCCCTTCACTTACCCTTTTGTCATGTTCTTCATCACCACACCCCTGCTCCACCTCTTGCTTCTTGTGGTCGGCCTTGAATGCTTTTTCCATGACAAACCGGGCAGGACCGATCGCCGGAAGATCACGGGGTTGGTTGGCTTTTTCGCGCCTTTTCTCCTTCTCGCCCTCCCCCTGAGCCCGACCAACGACGGGATCCGCTATCTGCTGCCGGCTTTCCCCTTTGCCGTGTGTTGGATGACCTCAGGGCTTCTGCGGGTGTGGAATTTCGCCGTGCGCTCGACAGGGAAATCGCCGGCGATCCTTGCCCTTCGGCTGAGCCTTGCGGCCGGCTCTCTGACTCTTCTTGCGCTGGATGTTCACAACCCTGCAAGACAACCTCCCTTTGAGCTCTCCTATTACAACAGCTCGGTAGGAGGCTTGGCCGGGGCGCATCAAAGGGGATACTGCAGGAACTGAACTCTCTGACTTCGGGTTCAAGAGTCTATTTTCCGCTCCTCCCGACGGATCTTTTTTTCAAACATGCCATGGAGAAAAGAAAGCTGGCGTTTTCCGTCGCGGAAGACCTTCGAGAAGCCGAATTCCTCCTCATTTTCGGTCGGCCCAATGTGAGCTACTGGGAAAAGCTGACCCAGTCCACTCTCAACAAGGAAGGCAAAACCCTCTCGCCCGTGTGGGTGCTCTCTATTGACTCAGTGCCCCTTCTGCGGCTGCACAAAATCGGGCAAATCGTCCGCGGAAAGGAGCCTGGATCGGAGGATGGAGGTTAGGGGTTCTTGTCCATAACTCATGTGAAAAAAGCGATTCTGGAACAGCTTGAAAGGCACAGCTATGCCCGGGTGATTGTTGCTTTTTTTCTTGTTTTGTCTTTGAATTCTTCTGTAATCACGGAACCCCCGGTGTGGGACACCGCAGCCAGTATCTTTCCGGCGGCAATCTACCTCTCAAAAAACAATTTCGATTTTGTTCAGCTCCTCCAGGAGCCCGGATACGCCGACGGCGGGCCGAATGTCCACGGTCTCAATGTGGTGACCCTGGTCACGGCGATCGTCATTAAGATCACCGGCGGCGGAACAGCGGCACTCGTTTTATTGCATTTAATCCATTTCTTCATGGCCGCCTCGGCCCTCGTGTGCTTTTTCAATCTCATGTCAGAAGTGCTGGGAAGGATGAATTCCTTTTTGCTCTGTTTGGCGATTCTCATTCATCCTGTGGTTTTGACTCAAACACGCTACATGTACCTGGAAATCCCTCTTCTTCTGTTTACAGTCAATGCCGTCGGGTACTGGATCAGACAGGAATACGGAAAGGCCCTTGTCTTTGTTTTGCTTGCTTCCCTGACAAAAGAAACGGGTTTTATCGTAGGCGGCTGTATCGCCTTCTACACGCTCTTTGAATCTGGGACTTTGTGGCAGCGGGTCATGCGGAGTGTGTCGGTCCTGTTTCCCGTGCTCCTTCTTGTGGCGGCTTATTTTCTCTATATCACTCCCCGGGCGATGCCGGAGTTTCTTGAAGGGACCTCGCTCCGTGCATCGGACTCCCTCCTGGACATACCCGGAACCGTTTCCCGCTGCGTGGCCTCGGCATCCGATCGCTTCCTCGTGATGGTCCCCGATATTCTGGTTGCCATTCTATTGGTATTCGGCCTCGGGATCCTGAGGCTGAGAGAGGTTCTGTGGAGGTCTTTCTTTCCGGAGAAAAGGGTCTCAGAGAAGATTGAAAAGGGCCCAACCGAAAATCGGTTGATGGACCTCTCCATCCTGCTGGTTGTGTTTTTCCACTTCCTTCACTATGTGGTCCTGCCCGTAGCCATCGATTTCTGCTGCCCCATGATTCGCTATCATGTGCAAATCATCCCTTTCTTGGGATTCGTGCTGTCCTTCTTCCTCATCAAGAAAATCGGCCAAAGGGTTTTCCATGTCTGCATAGCGCTGGCCCTGATAGGCTTCGTTATCAATCAAGACGGCGTGCTGTATCCGGAGGAAGTGAATCGGGAAGGCTTGGGATCAAACTTCGGGGTCACCGAAAGGTCGGGCGCTTATCGAAAACTCTTGTCGGTCCAGGAAAAGGGGATCGATTTGCTGACAAAGCTTCCCTCCGAAGTCCCCGTCTTCTATGAGCATCACAACCACTATGTTTTTCAATATCCCGAAATGGGATACACGCCTCAGCCTTTGAAGAACGGGCACAACATCTACGTCGAAGAACCTTACCGCAGCGGCCCTCTAAAGGAGTATCCTCCCTGTTTTGTCATGTTCTACTTTTCTCCGTTCCTTGGCGGAAAAAATGTGCTGCGCGTTGTCCAAGAAGCCGAGCGGTTGCCGGAATGGGAGAACAAAGTGATTCAAACGATTGAAAACGGTCCCTATGTCGGGTACCTCATCAAGGTCTGGAAGGGGGGAACGTCCTGTCTGGAGGACTTCAAATTTGAATAAGCCGGGGAAATCGAAGTGCTGCAAACAGCCTAGCGCGACGATCACGCTTTGGTCATGCCGACCAACCACAGAATGAAACAGAGGAAGGAAAACCCAAACCAGAAAATACCCTTGCTGCCGCGGACCTCTCCCTGTCTGAAGAGCACCAGGATCAGTCCGAGGAGACTTCCGACCCATCCGAGAAAGCCGATGACCACAACCACGCTCCACCCTACATCAGGCTGAGGATCTTGGATCTTGCTCTCAGCGCGTTGGATCCAATCCTTGCCGGGCCTGAAAACATGGCTCGCTCCGTAGAATCCGTTCCTGATGGATTCATAGGCGATCAGCGCCATCCGGGGATCCTTTTCCTGTTCCGCGCGCTCACCGATCTCCCATAATCGCTTCGCAGACCTTTCCACATAAGGGTTGAGCGGGGCGTACCAGTGAAGAGAACGGTCAAAATAAGTAATGGCTCTGATGGTCTGATTTTCCTTCAGAAAGGTTTCTGCGGTCTTGTAGTCCTGCATGGATCCATAGAAGACCCTGCCCCACAGGACCAAGAAGACCAAAACGGCGACCGACGCCACCTTGAGAATCACACTTGAAATCCGGCGCCTGCCCGGCGTGGAGTTGCTTTGCATAACGGAAAACCGTGAAGCTTATATAAATTTATTGCTATTTTTAGCAAAATTCTATATAAATTGCTATAAAAATCTAAAAAGAAGTTCTATCAAGTATGGTGGGTTTCCAGAATTTTGCCGGCAAGAGCATTCTGATCACGGGAGGGTTGGGGTTCATCGGAAGCAATTTGGCCAGGACCCTGGCTGACCAAGGGGCTCGGGTGACGGTCGTAGACAGCCTTATCCCTGAGTACGGGGGAAATCTCTTCAATCTGAAGGGCTATGAAGGCCGTATCCGAACCAATATTGCGGACATTCGAGATGAATTCAGCATGGCGTACCTGGTCCAGGGTCAGGACTATTTGTTCAACCTCGCCGGGCAGACAAGTCACCTGGACTCCATGAAAAACCCCTTTACGGATCTCGATATCAATTGCCGATCCCAACTGTTCATTCTTGAAGCGTGTCGGAAACACAACCCTGCCATCAGGATCGTTTACGCCAGCACCCGTCAGATCTACGGCAGACCGGAT
>JALOPA010000024.1 GCA_025454125.1 Thermodesulfobacteriota bacterium | reverse complement strand
AAACCGGCAGAGCCGGGCGGCGTGATCAGCTTCGGCGCCCAGACCCACCCTGCCGACGGAAACTGCGGCTTCATCATCGCCACCCGGGACAAAGCCAAGGCGCTGAGCGCCGATCCAAAGGTCGAAATCCAGGTTCTCTCCTATGGTTTTGCGAGGGTCAAACGCGGATACATGGCCGCAGCACCGGTGCCTGCCGCGGAGATGGCGCTGAAAAACGCGGGGCTGAAGGTCAGCGACATGAAGGCCATCAAGACTCACAACCCCTTCATCGTCAACGATATCAACATGGCGAAGAAAATGGGCATCGATGTGATGAAGATGAACAACTACGGGTGCTCTCTGGTTTACGGGCATCCGCAGGCCCCGACCGCAGGAAGGCTCATCGCCGAGATGCTGGAAGAACTCGTGATGCTCGGCGGCGGCTACGGTCTGTGGACCGGATGCGCAGCCGGGGATACTGGCGCGGCCCTGATCTTCAAGGTCGGCTAGGAATTTCGTCTGGAATACCTTCATCAAACCCCCTTTGCACCTTCTATGAGGGTGAAGGGGGTTTTCTTTTTGCCAAAACGGCGGGGCTGTGTAAAATGCCCTGCATGAACTTACAGGAGCCCAGAAATCACTGTATCCGTTGCGGGGAATGCTGCCTCAAGTCCAGCCCTACTCTGCACGCGAAGGATCTGGCTCAGGTGGTTGGCGGATTTATCCGCCTGGGGAGTCTGTATACCCTTCGCAAAGGTGAGCTGGTTAGGGACAATGTTCATGGAGGGATCGTCCCTGCGGTTCAGGAGATGATTAAAGTCAGGGACAAAGAAGGAGGCTGCACGTTCTACACTGCAGAGGAGAAGGCCTGCGGCATCTACGAGAATCGGCCTGCGCAGTGTGCCAGCCTCAAGTGCTGGGACCCTGAAGAGTTCATGGAACTCTATCAGACTCCCAAGCTCCAAAGACAGGATGTTATCGAAAACGGTGTTCTCCTGGGCTTGATCGAAGAACAGGATAAAAGATGCAGTTATGCCCTCCTCTCCGATCACGTCCGTCGAATCTCCGAGGACGGAGAGAAGGCCGTGGAAAAGATCCTGGAGCTTTTGAAATTTGACTTTCATCTGCGGCCTTTTCTGGCCCGAAAACTCGGGCTTCCCATGGAGGAGATGGACTTCTTCTTTGGAAGACCCCTCACCGAGACCGTCGTCATGTTCGGTCTCAAGGTGGAGAGGCAGCCGGATGGGGGGTTTCTGCTGACCAAGCTATGATGAAGAACCCCGCCGCTATCGGGGCTTTCCTCACAAACGTCACACCCGTGAAGGCGGGTGTCCAGAAAAAGTATCAAGAGCTGGATTCCCGCCTTCGCGGGAATGACGGAACCACGGCGGGCTGAGGGGTAACTGAACAATTTTGAACACGAAAAGATGCGATAGAGGATGAACGAGGATGGAGTGGGTTCTTGGCATTGACATGGGTTCTGCTTCGGCAAAGGGCGTTTTGATGGCAGACAGGAAGATCCTTGCCCAGCTCGACTGTCCTTCCGGGGGCGATTTCAGGCTCACCGCGGAACGGATCCGGGAGGAACTTCTCTCAAAGGCCCGGGGTGCCGAAACCCGCGTTGTCTACACGGTGGCCACGGGCTTCGGCTCCAAGTCCGTAGGCTACGCGAATTCCGTCCTCACCGATATCTCCTGCCATGCCAAAGGGGTCCACCACCTTTGCCCCACCGTCAGGACCGCCGTAGACGCCGGGGATCTCTACAGCAAGGCCTTCAGGATGGACGAAAAGGGCAATCTTCAGAATTTCCTTCTCAGCGGGAAATGCGCGGGCGGAAGCGCCCGGATCCTGAAGGTCGCTGCGAAAGTCCTCCAGCTGAAGGTCGAGGATCTGGGGGCGCTCGCCCTGAAATCAAGCCAACGCGTAGAATTCAACACCGGGTGCGCCGTGTTTGCCGAATCCGAAGCGGTCTCTAGAATCGCGGAGGGCGTGTCCAAGGAGGATCTCCTGGCCGGTATTCACAGGGCCCTTGCCGCCCAGCTCAACGCCCTGGCGGTGCGGCTCGGCATTGAAAAGGACTATGCCCTCGTGGGTGGCGGAGCCAGGAATTCAGGCCTTGTGAAAGCCCTCGAAGCCGTGAGCGGCTACCCCATTGTGGTCCCCCCTGACCCCCACATGACCGCGGCGCTGGGCGCCGCCCTCATCGCCTCCGAGAGCGCGTAAAGCGCTTCCGCAGTTCCAGCCGGCCGGAGAACATCCTGAAGAGTCGGGTTGTCCTTGTGCCGTGAACCCTGCACCGCGTGCCGTCTCGCATCGGTACCCGATCTCTTTCCGCCTTTTGCCGCATGCAATTTGCTTGACAGCGTTTGCGGAACGCGGTTATATAAATCGAGCGCTTGCTCTATAACGGATTTATGAGAAAGCCTATTCATCAGACCGTCAGAGACGACCTCGTCCCGTCCTCGGCCAAGGACGTGGATCTGATCGACTCCAAGCACCAGCAGATCGTCGGCGCCGCCTGCCGGCTTTTCTTCAAGAAGGGGTACCATCGGACGACCATACGGGAGATCGCGTTGGCCTCAGGGATGTCCATGGGGCAACTCTACCACTACATCTCTTCTAAAGACGACGTGCTCTTTCTCACCTACAAGCAAATGCAGATGCTCTGGTATGAGCACCTGGTCAAATCGGGCGTTGAAGAGATCCAAGACCCTCTGGAAAGATTGACCCAGGCGGTGCGTCTCACTCTCGAATTCGCCCTCAAGAACAAAGACCTTTTCCTGTTTCTCTATACGGAGACGAAGTACCTGGGCAAAAGGCATCTTCAGGTGGTCCTGGAGATGGACGACAAGAACGTCGTCGGATTCTGGCGCCGTCTGCTCAAAGAGGTCACGGCATCCAAGAAAATAAGGAAGGATGCCGATTTTCTGGCCAATCTCCTCTCCTACCTCATGCTCTTTCTCCCATTGAGAGGTTGGAACCTCAAAGAAAAGGTGAACGACTCGCATCTGAACGGAATGACCGCCTTCATCCTCAACGGACTGGGCCTCCGGGTGATCGTGCGGAACGACGAAGGCGCAATGAACGACTGTAAAAGGAGGTGTATTCATCGCAAGACCATTGGAGATGTGATCCGAGTGAAGTGTGCATGACCATCGGACTTTGAAAAGGAGATGAATCCCATGAAGGATGATGTTTTTGCAAAAGTAGAAAACCAGTATGTGAACTATGGCACCAGGGCGAGGGAGCTCAAGAGCCAGGGGCAGAAGGTGATCGGTTACATCTGCTCCTTTGTTCCCTTGGAGATCATCACCGCGGCAGGATGTGTCCCTTTTCGCGTGAGAGGAGACATCCGGGAGCCCATCACCAAGGGCGACACCTTGATGGAGACCATCGTGTGCCCTTTTATCCGAAGCTGCTTTGACCTTTCCGTGAAGGGCAAGTACGATTTCCTGTCGGGGATGGTCATTCCCCACGCCTGTGACAGCATGGTGCGCAGCTACAGCACCTGGAACTATTCCCTGAATCTTCCCTACTTTCATTTTTTGAACACCCCCTCTGTGGTCAAGGAATCCTCCTTCGAGTTTTTTGAGGAAGAGCTCAGGACTTACAAGAAGAGCCTCGAGAAGTTCACGGGAAAGGTTATGAGCGATGCCGACCTCGCCAAGGCGATCCGGTTGCACAATGAAAACCGCAACAAGGCCAGGGCGCTCTATGACTTCAGGAAATCCAATCCCCCCATGATTTCCGGGGTGGAACTCACCAAGGTTCTCACCGTGGGCTCCAGCCTCCCCATCCCCGAGGCCAACGCCCTGTTCGACGAGGTGCTCGCCGCCCTTTCCCAGAGAAAGGAGGCTCCTCTCAAGAAGGGGCCGCGCATCCTCCTGGACGGACCTTGCGTGGACAACATCGAGCTCATCAAGATCGTCGAAGACAGCGGAGCGAGTGTCGTGGTGGACACGACGTGCAACGGGACGAGGGACTCCCTGCCCCGGACGGACGAGGGGGTGGACCCAATCAAAGCCCTGGCGCGTCGGTATCTGGACAAGGTCAACTGCCCCAAGACCTACCGAGACAACAAGGCCGGGACCTTTGAAGGAGACGCGCAGGCGCGCTTCGGAGACCTCGGCGCTTACGCCAAGGAATTCAAGGTGGACGGCGCGATTCTTTATGTTTACAAGTTCTGCGATCCTTTCGGATTCGAAGTCCCGGCAAGAAAAGCTTACCTTGAGTCCATCAGGGTCCCGCTCCTCCACATCGAGGACCTCTACTCCGCGGGAACGATCGGCCAGCTGAAGACAAGAATCCAGGCTTTTCTCGAGATGATCGCCTAAGAATAACCATTCACCGCAGAGGTCGCGGAGCACGCAGAGGAGTTTACTCTCCAGGATGTCAGCGATGAACATAAACCGGGTCTCCAACCGACCGTCACCCTGTCAAGGATGGACTTCTTGGTTTGGTTCAATGGATTCTCTGCGCTCTCGGCGGTAAACGATTCGGAAGGAGGTTTGGACAATGGCTGAAGAGCAAAAGAAACCCAAAAAGAGAATGACGGCAACCCAGGCGGCCGCTTCGATCGGGCCCATGGTCAAGGAATTCATCGCCGGCGCTGTTCGGGCCAAGGCGGAAGGGAAACAAAAACTGGCGTACACCTTCATTGTGTGCCACCACGAAGAGATCCTGCGGGCCTTGGACGTGCTGCCCGTGTGGACGGAGAACTTCGCCGGTGTCTGCGGCGCCAAGAGGGACTCGGAGCGCTTTCTCCAGAGGGCGGAATCCCTCGGTCTCTCCCGCTCCCTGTGCACCTATGCGCTCTGCGGGATTGGATTTGACCAGTGGAGGGAACAAGACGGGCAGATGCCCCCTGAGTCGCCATGGGGCGGAATGCCCAAGCCGGATTTCATGGTCTCCACGGGCCAGATTCTCTGCGACCCGAGGGCCAAGTGGTATCAGGCCTCCCAGCAGTACATGCCGGATGTGCCCATCTACAACATGGACCTGCCCTATCCTCTGTTCGAGAAGGATCAGGATCACCGGGAGGTGTGGGGGTACTATCACAAGTACATCGTCAAGGAGCTGCGCGGCTTGGTCAAATTCGTTGAAGAGCGGACAGGCAAGAAAATGGACTACGACCGGCTGCGGGAGCTGGTGGATTTGAGCGACCGCACCTGGAACCTGATCCACGAAACCTACGAGCTGCGGAAAGCCGTGCCCTGCCCCATGGGCACCGGGGATGCCATGAACACCATGGTGCCCATCAATTTCATGATGGCCACCCAGGACTCCTACAACTTCTTCCTGAACCTGAACAAGGAATTGAAGGAGAAGATCGCCAAGAAAGAGGGCGAAGTGGAGAACGAGAAATACCGCCTCCTCTGGGGCGGCGGTCTGCCAGCGTGGTTTGCCCTGAGCGATTTCAACTATTTCAACAGCAAAGGAGCCTGTTTCCCTGCGGAGACCACCTACCGGATGGTGGCCCCTCTCTACGAGATGGACATTCCTGAAACCAAAGATCCCATCGAACATCTCGCGTGGCGGTGGCTCGGCTACTGGACCTTCTGGTACGACAAAGCCCGGAAAAGGCCAGGGTCTGAGCCGGATGTGGAACGCCTGATCAGCCTCATCGAGAACTACAAGATCGACGGTGTGGTCATGCACGAGGCGTTCTCATGCAGGACCTGGCACGTAGGCCTCATCTGGCAGCTCCATCAGCTTGGAAAGATTTATAAGCCTATCCCAGTTTACGTGGTCACGAACGGCAAAAAAGAAAAGACCTACAGGGAACTGCCTTCCCTGATCCTGGAGAGCGACATCATCGACATCACGTCCTACTCCGAGGTGGATACGAGAAACAAGATCGACGCCTTCATCGAGACCCTGGAGTCGATCCGGCAGAACCGGGCGGACTAGATTTCACCACCCGTTCGTCCGCCCAGGCGGACTCACTAGAGACACAGAGAACGCAGAGAAAATGTTTTCCAAACCTTGGTGTTCGCTCAAGAGCCCTGCGTAGACGCGGGGCTCCGATCGCGCCGCGATCGGTGTGAGCAGTGCTCGTCACAGAAAAAAACAAGTCGGCTTGTTTTTTCTGTGACGATGCCTACGCCTGTTCTGAGCGAACCATGTGCTTTTCTCCGCGACCTCTGCGGGCTTGAGTGAAGGAGCGACAGCGACTGAGCGGGCGAGAGATAAGAATGAGCCAGTACTTTGCGGGCATCGACATCGGTTCCACCATGACCAAGGCGGTCCTCTTGAGCGACAGGATGATCGCCTCGGTCATCGGCCCCACCGGCCCTGAGCAGAGGAGACTTGCCAACAAGGTCATGGAGGAAGCCCTTCTCAATGCGGGCCTTTCCTTTGACGCGATGACGTACATCGTCTCCACAGGGTACGGGCGAATCAATGTCCCCTTTGCCGACAAGCAAGTCACGGAAATCAGCTGCCACGCCAAAGGGGTCAGCAGCCTTTTCCCTCAGGCAAGAACCGTCGTGGACATCGGCGGCCAGGACAGCAAAGCGATTACGATCGACGGCAATGGAAGAGTCACCAATTTCATCATGAACGACAAGTGCGCCGCAGGAAGCGGCCGCTTTGTGGAGGTCATCGCCGACACCGTCGGCCTGAAGTTGGAGCAAATGGGAGACGTCTCCCTTCAGAGCACCAGCCCCGCTCCGATCAGCAACATCTGCACGATCTGGGCCCAGCAGGAGGTGGCCTCGCGATTGGCTGAAGGAACTCCGGTGCCTGATCTGATCGCCGGGGTGCACCGATCTTTAGCCGATCGGGTGGCCAGAATGGTCAAGCGTCTCACGCTTCAGAAAGAAGTCATTCTCACCGGCGGGGGGGGCAAGAACAGAGGCCTGGTCAAGGCCCTTTCCGAGCAGCTCCATTGCGAAATCCTGGTGCCCCAGGAACCCCTGATCACCGGCGCCCTCGGCGCCGCCCTCCTTGGAAAAGAGCTTTACGAAAAAGCCCTCAAGAAAAACCAGCCTCCCGAAACCAAACCCCGCGTGCTTGAAACCGTCCAGATCCTCTGAAGATAAGAAAAGCAGGGAGCCCCAAGGCCCCCTGCTTGATGAAGTTCCCCGCAACAACAAGGGTCAGGAGCATTTCCACCAGGGTCGAACATGATGGCCCCTGCGCCTATATTCCTCACTGCCCCCGTAGATAAGCACCCCGCCAGAGTCACGGGACAGACGGATATATCGGTCGAGTCCATCAAAGAAGTCGGCGGCAACCGTCTCTGCGGATTTGATCTCCACAGGGACGCGCCTTGTGCCCATGTCCAGCACGAGATCTATCTCCAATCCGCGGGAATCCCGCCAGAAATAGAGGGGTGGCCTTTGACCGTTATGCAGGAACAGCTTCTGGATCTCGTTGAGGACGAAGTTCTCAAAAATGGCTCCCCGCAGGGGATGTATCCGCACATCCTCAGCCTTCCTTATGCCCAGCAGGTGGCAGAGAAGTCCGCTGTCCACAAAATAGAGTTTGGGGCTCTTGATGAGACGCTTGGAGAAATTCTCATAGAACGGAGGCAAGAGATCCAGCACATAACTGGCTCTCAAGACAGAGATCCATCGTTTGGCCGTGACGTGGGTCACCCCGCAATCGGCCCCGAGGGAAGATGTGTTCAGAAGACTTCCCACCCTGCCTGCGCAGAGCGAGAGAAATCGGGCAAATGCATCCAGATCCCCAATGCCCGCCACCTGGCGGACATCGCGCTCCACATAGGTCCTCACATACCCGTCGAGCCAAGCGGGTGCGTCCAGATCGCGGTCATGGATCCTCGGGAAAAAGCCCTTGTACATGGTTTCGTAGAGGTCAAAGCCGTCAGGCTTCGGGACGGGGTGGGCTGGCTCCAGGAAGGTCTCAGGGGTAAGGGCCTTACGCCTACATAGCTCTGCCGTGGAAAGGGGGAGCAGTTCCAGAATGGCGGCCCGTCCGGCGAGAGTCTGACTGATCTTTTCCGAAAGGAGAAAGTGCTGAGACCCTGTAAGAACAAGAGGTCCTCCGCGTTGTTCGTCTACGAACCCCTGCAGGTAAGAAAACAGGTCCGGCACCCGCTGCACTTCGTCCAGAACAGCCCCCTTGGTTCCATCAAGCCGGCGAAGAAAGGCCCGCGGATCTTCCGAGGCTTCTTCCCGGTTCTGAAGGTCTTCCAGAGAGATGTAGGTGAACTCCGGAAAGGCCGCACGGGCGAGAGTGGTCTTCCCCGACTGCCGGGGCCCGGTAAGAAAGACCACCGGGAAAGGGCCTGCCAGGTCTTTGAGGCGATGTGAAAGCGTCCTGGGAATCATTGGCTGATCTTTACCATAATAAAACCACCTTCGTCAATTTGAAAGCCATACTTTCAAATTGTACAAACAGATGCTTTTCCAAGGAGAATTTCAGTCGCAGTGGTGGTGATCAGCCTAATCCAGAAGTGCTCCGGGCGCTGAATTCCTAGAACCCTAAAAGGAAGTCATTCCCACCCGCGCCCTTGGTGTTGCCCTCTTGGGCAGCGAGTTTTACGAAAAAGCCCTCAAGAAGAACCAGCCTCCCGAAACCAAACCCCGCGCGCTCGAAACCGTCCAGATCTTTTAAAACAGGCGACATGGGCTATGAGGCGATCGCAGGGTGTAGATCTTCACAATAGAAGGATACTCCGGCCCTCCCTGCGTACCCGGTTCTAAAGGGGCTGGGATTCGGCAGGGTTGACACCAGGCGCCTGGTGGCGTAGGATACCAGGAGATCGGAGGTGATCGTGTGAAAACTGCGACTGTACGGATCCCTGAAGACCGAAGAGATGTTCTCAAGGTCATTGCAACCCTTGAGAAAAGGGAAATGAAAGATATCCTCTCGGACCTAGTCGACGATTATGTCGAACGGCACAGAGAAACCCTTGATCTTTTGTCTAATCCCGACTGGGTCAAGAAGATCGAACAGGGCAAGAGAGAGGTTCTGCAGAACATTAAAGGCAAGTCTCTCGATGAACTGGAAGATTGAAATCAAGCCTTCTGCTGAGAAGGCCTATCTGAAACTCGACAAGAAAACGAGGCAATGGATCAAGAAAGCCTTGGGCGAACTTGAGTCTTCCAGCAACCCTTTCCTGCACCCGAATGTCAGAGGCCTCACGGGCAAACTGGGCGGAGATTACCGTTTTCGCGTAGGCCCATGGAGGATTCTGTTCACCCCGAAAAAGCCATCAATGACCCTTTATGTTTACGCCATCCTGCCGAGAAAAGACTCTTATTAGAGATTGGAAGCTCGCTCTTTGTAGCCATCGCTAGAAGACCACAGAATATGGGCTCTTCAGTGCATGCCTAGTGGTTTATCGGTCTTGCATGCTGCTGAGGAATTTCGCCTCTTCACCTTCGATCATTCGGTAGCAGTGTTCTTCACCAGGGAACAGCCCGGCGCGTACTTCCTCACAATACTTGGACATTGCCTTGATGATAACCTCAGCCACGTTGCAGTATTTCTTCACAAATTTGGGAGTGAACGCCTGGAATTGACCGATCAGATCACTCACGATCAGAAGTTGACCGTCGCAGTGAGGGCCGGCCCCGATTGAGAGAACCGGGATCGAGAGCGTACGGTGGATATATCGCGTGACTTCGGGTGGCACTGCCTCCACTAGTATCATGTGGGCACCGGCATTCTGAACGGCGATAGCGTCAGCTAGCACCAATTTGGCAGCTTCTGCCGTACGTCCTTGGGCTTTGTGGCCTCCCAGCACTCCCGAACTCTGGGGGGTGAGTCCGATATGACCAATCACGAGAAT
>JALOPA010000644.1 GCA_025454125.1 Thermodesulfobacteriota bacterium | reverse complement strand
GTGGAACGGCCGGTTCAGAGACGATGCCCGCAGCTTTTTCCGCGGGGAAGAGGGGTCCGTGGCACGCTTTGCCGACCGGCTGCTCGGCAGCCCTGAAATTTATGGTCACGAGGAACGGGAACCTGAGCAGAGCGTCAACTTCGTGACCTGTCACGACGGTTTCACCCTCAACGACCTCGTGTCCTATGACCGGAAACACAACGAAGCAAACGGTGAAAACAACCGGGACGGCGCAGACGACAACCGGAGCTGGAACTGCGGCGTCGAGGGTCCGACCGACGATCCCGAGGTGGAGAAGCTGCGAAACCGGCAGGTGAAGAATTTCTTGACCGTCACGATGCTCTCGCTGGGGGTGCCCATGATCCTCATGGGTGACGAAGTGCGGCGCACGCAGGCCGGGAACAACAACGCTTACTGCCAGGACAACGAGATCAGTTGGTTCGACTGGGCCCTGGTCGCGAAGCATGCGGATGTGCATCGTTTCCTGACCCTGCTCAACGCTCGGCGGCTCCTGCGAGACAAGGAGCACGAACGACGGCGCATGAGCCTGAATCAGATGCTCCGGCAGGCGAAAACCGCCTGGCACGGCGTGAAGCTGAACCAGCCGGACTGGAGCCCATCCTCGCGCAGCGTGGCCTTCACCGCAGAGGTCAGGAAGGAAAAACTGCGTTTCCACCTGATTCTGAACGCCTATTGGGAATCGCTCGATTTTGAGCTACCAGGGGCAGACAAGGGCGGTGGAAACCCTTGGCGCCGATGGATCGACACGGCGCTGGACTCTCCGAACGACATCGTGGAATGGCAGAGTTCACCTTCGATTGAAGGGAACAGCTATCGGGCCGAGCCACGCTCGGTGGTCGTGCTTTTTGCAGGGATCGAATGAACGGAAAGGAGCCGGCCGCCACCCCCACCTTTATTCGCCTCTGGCGGGCTTGCCCACCCCATCGAGGGGGAGGCGGTTATACGCTGGTGGGAAGGGATAAAGGGGAGGGGGAAGTGCGGTTGACGAAGGAGAAGTAGCTTGTTAGGATGCCGGCACCAAGTTGCAACGGCACCTAGGCACAAAGCAGAAGAAAGGGACAAAGGGACAAAGATGCAAAGGGTAGAGACAAAAAAGAAGACCTCTGCTTTGTTCCTCTGTGCCTGTGTCCCTTTGGCCATCAAACTGTCGCTTCAGCCTAGAGCCGTAGAACGTGAACAAGAGTATTGAGTCCTGAACAGAAAGGGAGAAACGAAAATGAAACATTTGGAATCATCTCCGTCCCGCTTTCTCACCCTTGTGCCCCGAAGTCTTGCCGGGCTGGTTGCCGGATTCTTCGCCCTTACGCTGGCTGCCGGCTGCGACAAGGGAGAAAAAGCCGGCCCTCCAGGACCGCCGGCGGTCGAAGTGGTCGAGGTCATCCAAAAGGACGTGCCCATCTTCTATGAATGGGTCGGGACCCTGGACGGCTTTGTGAACGCCACGATCCGGGCTCAAGTCAGCGGCTACCTGATCAAACAGAATTACGGGGATGGCGATCTGGTCAAGAAAGGACAGGTTCTCTTCGAGATCGACCCCAGAACTTTTGAGGCTGCCCTGGCGCAGGCCAAGGGCACTCTGGACCAGGCTAAGGGCACTGTGGACCAGTCAAAAGCCGTGGTGGAGGTGCAGGAGTCGCGCTGGGCTACGGCAAAAGCAAATCTGGCCCGCGTCAAACCTCTGGCCGAACAGAATGCAGTAAGTCAGAAGGACCTGGATGACGCGCTCGGTATGGAGCAATCGACACGGTCCTCGGTCGTCGCAGCTCAAGCTTCGGTCGTCGCTGCCCAGGCCTCGGTGGCGGCCGCTCAGGCGGCAGTGGAAAAGGCGCAACTGGATCTCGGCTTCACCAAAATCATATCCCCCATCGACGGCATTGCGGGCATCGCCAAGGCCCAGATCGGAAATCTGGTCGGCCCCGGATCCACAGAGGAGTTGACGACGGTTTCTACCGTTGACCCGATCAAGGTTTACGTTTCGATCAGCGAGCAGGAGTACCTGAAAGCCGCGGAGAAGCAAAATGTTCAGCGGGAGAAGATGCCCCTGGAGTTGGTCCTTGCCGACGGCAGCGTCTACCCTCGAAAGGGAGAAGTCGCCTTCGCCGACCGCCAGATGGATGTGAGGACCGGAACCATCCGGGTGGCCTCGATTTTTCCAAACCCAAACAATATGCTCCGGCCCGGGCAGTTTGCTCGGATACGCGCGGAGATTGAAGTCAAAAAGGGTGCATTGGTCATTCCCCAGAGGGCGGTGACCGAGCTTCAGGGAAAGTACCTGGTGGCCGTGGTCGGCCCCGAGAACAAGGTGTCGATAAGGACGGTGAAGCCAGGCGCGCGGTTCGGCCAGCTCTGGGTGGTTGACCAAGGGTTGGAATCAGGGCAAAAGGTGGTGGCGGAAGGGACTCAGAAGGTTCGGGACGGAATGGTGGTGAACCCGAAGCCCTTTGGTGCCGAGGCTCCGGCAGGGCCCGCTGCAGCCCCGACCCCCGGAGTCAAACCGGAAGTCAAACCTCAATCCAAACCGGAAAAGAGGTAAACCGCCATGTCTAGATTCTTTATCAATCGCCCCATCGTTGCCATCGTCATTTCCATCATCATGGTTATTGTGGGCGTGGTGGCTATCTTGGGACTGCCTATTGCCCAGTACCCGAACATCGTACCCCCGGAGATCGTCATTAATACCACGTATGTCGGCGCGGACGCCCAAACGGTCGAGCAGTCGGTCGCCACCCCCATCGAACAGGAGATGAGCGGCGTCGACAACATGAACTACATGTACTCGCTCAACGCCAACAACGGCGAACTGAAGCTGTACGTGAACTTCGACGTCAAGACAGAC
>JALOPA010000643.1 GCA_025454125.1 Thermodesulfobacteriota bacterium | reverse complement strand
GCGACCAGGGCCTGATACAGAATAGCCAGCACCACCTCGACATTGAGAGCGCTAATCATGGGTTTGTCCCACAGAAAACCAAAGAGAAAGAAGAGGGGGATCGAGGCCATCATTTGATAGAACGCGATGACATGCGGGGTTAAGCGGTGAAGCACGGTCTTCAGGTAGATGGTGCTCGCAGCCCAGAGGGAGGTCGAGAAAAGCATGAGAACATCGCCGCCCTGAAAATCTTCTGTGACTCCTTCTCTCTCGAGAAACACGAGGCACACACCGGTAAAACCCAGAATCAATCCCACGACTTTGCGCGAGGTGATGCGATCCCCGGGGAGAAAGAGGTGTGCCAGGAAAAGAACAAAAAAAGGCTGCAAATTGGAGATCAAAGCGGCCCTGGACGCATGGGTTTTGGCGACTCCCAGATATAACAAGCTTATCTGGGAGAAAAAGAGGAGAAAGCACACCAGGAGAGGAAACACCTGTTCACGGTGCACCTGGAAAGATCTCCCTGTGGCCCTGGCCCATGCAAGGATCACCAAAGAGGCGATGACGAATCGGATCCCCCCGGTGGTGAAAGGACCGATGCCGGAGACGCTGATTTTGATGGCCACGGTGTTGGCGCCGAAGGCGGCGCTCAGGAACATCGCCAGAGCGACGGAATAAAAAGTCCACTCTCTTTCCTGGTTTTCTCCCTCGACTCCCATTTACCGTTCGATCCCTATTCGCATGAGTGTGTTTTCCATTTCCGGGTGTCATTCCCGTGAAGACGGGAATCCAGAGGACCTTGAAACCGCTGGATGCCCGCCTGCGCGGGCATGACGAACTTTGCTCATAATAAACCCTGTCAGCCCAAAGGACCGACAGGGTTTGCTGTCACTCTTTCGCTTAACGGTTCCCTAAAGACCCAGGTCGCCGGCAATCCCCTGCATGGCCTTCACGCAGAGCTCACAGAACTCGTCGATGCCGATGCCCAGCCTTTCACACTCCATGATGATGTCCCGGTCCACCGTTACCCGTAGAAATAGACCCCGTAATCTGTTTTCATCCCGAGCAGGGTATCGATCCTGTTCTGAATCTCCGCTCTTCCTGTGCTGGCCTCCCAGGTTTTCCAAGCCTCCAGGGACTGCCAGGTGCTGATGACGATGAAGTCCTGGGGGTCATTCACATTGCGCAGTGTTTCCCCTGAAATGTATCCGGGCTGTGTCGTGGCCTTTGACCGAAGCTCGACAAGAAGAGGCAGTAATTTGGCCTCCTTGTCCTTCGGCACCCTTCTCCTGATGATGATTTTGATTGCCATCTTCAGACCTCCTTTCTCTTGAGGTTCCCTCTGATGCTCCAACGAAAAGCGCCTTCCCCTTTTCCGAAGAGCCATCAGAGCCTAAGAATTGACGTCTGCAACACGATCGGCACAAGTCGAGTGTATCACACCATGAAAATCAAAGGAAAAGGAATGTGAAGGGAGCCCGCACTGGGCTACCGCTTGCCAAAAGGACTTCAATTCTGTAACTTAGCAGGGTGTTGAAAGGCTCTGCTCGCAGCCCCACCTGGGAGGGACTTATGGACGACTACGTCAAGGTCATGGTGCTCGACAATGAGATCGAAGCCCAGCTTGTGGATTCCATCCTGGAGCAAAGGGACATCCCCCACCTCATGGTCTCTTATCATGACACCGCTTACGACGGCCTCTTTCAGACCCAAAAAGGCTGGGGCCATGTGAGCGCTCCTGCCCCTTTCAAAGAGGAGATCCGTGAAATCCTCGAGGCGGTGAGGAAAGACGCGCAACAGCCTGTTTCCCCTTGACACTCATGGCAGCCGCTCCTATGCTCCGGTTCATGCCGGCAACCGTTTGAACGCTTCCAACTCTTCTGCAAGGAGGTTTGCGATGAAAAAGAGATTCGTGGGTACGGCAGTGATGATCATGGTTGCGATCTCCTTTCTGAGCGTCGGGATCGCCCAGGCCAAATGGCCGGAAAAACCCATTCTGCTGATGATTCCGTGGCCGCCGGGCAACGACCCTTCCACCATCATCAGCAATGCCATGGTCCCTGAGCTCCAGCAGGAACTGGGCGTGCCGGTCAAGGTCATCAACAAAGCGGGCGGGGCAGGCGTGATCGCCACCGACGAGCTGGCCAAGTCCGCTCCTGACGGGTACACCTTCGGGCTCCTGTCCGTAGGCCCTGTGGTCAGCCAGGTCCTCATGGGGAACGCTCCTTACAAAGCGGAAGACCTGAAGCCCATGGGCATGCTCTGGTCCTCCGCCTTCACCCTCTCCTCCAGCGGCAAACTCCCTTTCAAGAACCTCAAAGAAATGTCGGAGTACGGCAAGAAAAACACCTTGAAGCTCGCCCACTGGGGCCTGGGCGCCGTGCCGACCCTGATCGCCATGAACGCGGCCAAGATCGGAGGCTTCACCTGGCGGGAGACGTCCTACAAGGACCTCAACGCGCTTCTCCTGACCCAGGGGGATGCGGATGTGGCGACCCTCTCGACCGTGTATGTCCGGGACTATGCGGCTAAAGGGGAGGTGCGCGTGCTGGCGGCCATGCTGCCCAACCGGCTCCCTGATTTCCCTGACGTGCCCACGGTCGCGGAGCAGGGCTTCGGAGAAGCCTACTCGATCTGGTTCGGCCTCTTCGCGCCGGCCAAGACCCCGGATGAGATCACGAACCGGTTCCGGGAAGTCTTCTTCAAACTGATGCAGACGCCCAAAATTCAGGAAGCCATCAAGAACACCGGCGTTGTCGCCCACCCGGGCACGCCGGACGCGGCCCAGAAACAGATCGCAAAAGAGCTGAAAGAGTTCGGCGCCATCATGAAGGAGCTGAACCTGACGAAGTGATGAGCCCGCTTCAGTTCGACTCATGAACGC
>JALOPA010000023.1 GCA_025454125.1 Thermodesulfobacteriota bacterium | reverse complement strand
GTCCATGCTCCCGCTCGGCATGTTGACGTTGCTCCGCGTCACCGCGCTGATCAGGCTGGAAAAGGGCACGTTGTAGGCGCCCACCCGGTCCAGGTCGAATTCCACGTGGATGGCGCGGTCCAGCCCGCCGGTCATTTTGGCGCTGAGCACTCCGGGAATGGATTCGATCCGGTCCTTCAAGTCATCGGCGAAGTTCTGGAGCCTGCGCAGGCTGAAGGGCCCGGAGAGCACCACCCGGATGACCGGGATGTCGGAGAAGTTGACTTCCTGGATCACCGGGTCGTCGGGCATGTCCTGCGGCAGATCCTGTTTGGCCTGGTCCACCTTGTCCCTCACCTTCTGAAGGGCGGAATCAATGTCCACCCCGGGCAGGAACTTGACCGCTACGGTGGAGATGCCCTCCGCAGAGGTGGAGCGGATTTCTTCGAGGTCCGAGATCCCCTTGATTTTCCTCTCAATGGGAATGGTGACCAGCTGCTCCATGTCCTCGGGAGCCACGCCTTCATAGGTGGTGGTGACGAAGACATAGGGGATGGTGATGTCCGGGAAGGATTCCCGGGGCAGGGTGAGGTAGGAGTAGGTTCCCACGATCACGAGAAGGACCAGAAGGGAGAGGACGGCGGCGGGCCGTTTCTGCGCAAGCTCGTTGACGATCATTGGACCTGCACCTTCATGCCTTCTTCCACGTCCTTCTGGCCCACGACAATGAGATTGTCGCCGGGCTCCAGCCCCTTGGTGATCTGGATCTTGTCGCCTTCAATGGCGCCTATGGAAATCGTTCGAGCCTGGGCTTCCCCGTTCTTTTCCACGAAGAGGATGCGCTCCCCGCCCTTGTCCACAATGGCGAAGATGGGCGCAGCCAGGGCATCGGGAATGATGCGGCGGAGAAAGGACACGCGGGCGATCATCCCGGGCCGGACCTCGTGGTTCGGATTGTCCACGATCACCTTCACATGAAAGGTCTTGGTCGCCGGATCCGCCTTGTAGGCCACAAAGTCGATGACCCCTGTGAGTTCCCGATCCGGGAAGGCATCCACGCGGACCAGGGTCTTGTGTCCCACTTTCAGATAGCGCACATCGAGCTCAGGGACATTCACGTTGATTTTGATTTTGTCCACGTTGACCAGGTCCACAAAGGGCTTGCCTTTGTCCACGAATTCCCCTTCGTCCACAAAGAGGTGATTGACCATGCCGGTCACGGGCGCTTTCAGAAACCCTCGGTCGTACTCGATCTGCATTTGCCTCAAGTTGGCCTGCGCCAGGGTTCTCTCGGTTGCGCTCTTGTCGAGTTCCTCCTGGTTGATGATGCTCTTCTCGAAAAGTTTGTAGCGCCTCTGATAGAGATCCTCGGCCAGTTTCAGGGCCGCCTCGGCCCGATCGAGCGCCGCCTTGAGGGAGGCCACGTCGACTTTAGCGATCAGATCGCCCCCCCGAACCGTCTGGCCTTCTTTCGGCCCGATCCACTCCACGCGGCCCGCCGCGTCCGCAGCCACCCGCACGTCCTGCCAGGCCTCTGTCTCGCCGGGCAGCACAAGAACGTCTTTCATGGGCGCAGGCTCCATCCGCACAACGGATACCTTGACCGCTTTGTTCTGGTTTTGGTTATTCTGCGCCTTGGCATCGCTCTCCGAGCGGGTGCATCCCGAACCCAGCGCGAGGACCAGAAGCAACAGGATTGCATGACGCGACCATTCCCACAGACGACTCATGGCTCAACCATCCTTCCTTTTTGACAAGCCTTCAAAGGCAATGCGCAGCAATCGTTCCGCCCGGTCCGGGTCCACGGTTTCCGGGTGAAGATAATCGAGGTGAAAACAGTAGTCGGTCACTCCGAGCACGAGGAGAGTCCCCTCCTCGGGATTCACATCCCTGAGCTCCCCCTCCTTGAGCCCTGCCAGGTAGATCTCCTTGATCACCTGGACCATCCGGCGGTGGAACCGCTCGATGTCGTAAGTCGGCGCGCCCTGCGGAGGACCGAAGAACAAATGATTGATGAGCTTGAAAAGCTTGTGGTGCTCCATCAATCCCTGGTAGATGCGGCGATAGAGGTGAACAATCCGTTCCAAAGCCGTGCCGGGCTTTTGAAGAGCCTCTGTCAGCATGACTTCCAGCTCTTCCGCGGCCCAGTCCAGGATGGCCTGAAACAAGCCTTCCTTGCTCTGGAAATAATAGTAAAGAACCGGCTTGGTCACTCCGGCATGGGACACGATTTCCCGAACCGAGGTGCTCGCATACCCTTTCTCGGCAAAAAGATCGATGCCCGCCAATAAGAGGGCTTTCCTCACATCCGGTTCGCGATTTTCATTTTCCTCGACTTGGTCCACTTTTCTGCTGCCGCCCTTCCTGTTGAGGTCCTGATGACAAAAGGTGGATCTCAACCCAGACCCACCTTTACCTACCGGTAAGTAAAGATATCACCGCTCCCGTTGATTGTCAAAAGGAAAATTCGTTTTCTGTTTTTAGAGGGACCCCCGTGGCCTTTATGCGCCTATGGCGCGTTTTTCTGTGTTTATTTCAAAGAGCCAAACTGTTACGAAAATTCCAGGCATCCTTCACTCAGAGGGAGCATCGAAATGCCTCACGACCCTGAGTATACCGTCCTCCAGAATCTCTCCGCTGTAAGCTCCTTTCCTCGCAAAGGTTTTCAGCATCGGCACATTGTCCTGGAAAAGATAACCCACCGCGCCTGTGAAGCCTTTGCGCCTTGCATAGGCTTCAAGGTGCTGCTGCAGAAGCGACCCAAGTCCCCGTCCCTGGTAACCTTCGTGGACAGTGTAAGCCACCTCCACGATGCCTCTGTCCTCTTTTTCCGCCGCATATCGGCCCACCCCGATGATTCTTTCAAGCCCTATGTCCCCGATCGTTGCTACAAAAGCCATGCGCTCCTGGTAGTCCAGGTTGACCATGGCCTGCGCGGTGACGTGGGGCATGGCGCGCACCTGCCGGAAGTACCGGAGATAGACCGTTTCATCGGAATGGGAGTAGAAGAAGTCCTGGAGCAGAGGCTCGTCCGTAGGCTTGATCGGGCGAATGGTGATCAGGGAACCGTCCGACAGGGTCTCTTTGGCTTCCTCCTCCTCGGGGTACGCGTGGTTTTCCGCGTGAATCAGGATCTGATCAGGGTAGACATAGGAGCGCTTTTTTGCCTCTTCCAGCAGTTCCCTCCGAAAACGAGGGTGCGCGATGTTGATGAGGGCCATGGCCCGCTCTCGAACCGTCTTTCCGCGAAGATAGGCGATCCCGTATTCCGTCACCACGTACTGCACGTCCCCGCGGGTCGCCACAACTCCTGCCCCTTCCTGAAGATGGGCCCTGATGCGCGACTGGGTTCCATCCTTGGTGGTGGAGGGCAGGGTGATGACGGCCTTGCCTCCCTTGGACATGGCCGCTCCCCGGATAAAATCGAGCCGGCCCCCGATGCCGCTGTAGAAGTGAAAGCCTTTGGACTCCGAGCAGATCTGCCCGCTCAAATCCACTTCCAGGCAGCTTCCCACAGACACCATCCGATCATTCTGCGCAATGACCAGGGGGTTGTAGATCGTCTCGGCAGGGTAAAAGCCGATCCGGGGGTTGTCCTGGACGTAGTCGAAGATCCTCCGCGTTCCGATGCAAAAACTGCAGACCACCTTTCCGGGGTGCAGGGTCTTGCGGTCTCCGGTGATCACCCCCTGCTCGATGAGGTCGATGAAGTCGTCGGAGATCACTTCCGTGTGCACTCCCAGATCCTTGCGGTCCGAGAGAAACCTCAGCACCCCGTAGGGGATGTGCCCGAAGCCCAGGTGCAGCGTGTCCCCGTCGCTCACCAGTTTGGCCACGTTGCGGGCGATCGCCTTTCCCACCTCGTCCAGTTCAGGATACCGAAACTCCACCAGCGGGGCGTCGTGTTCCACGAAGGTGTGGATCTTGTGCACCGGAATGAACGTGTCTCCGAGGGTTCGAGGCATGTGCCGGTTCACCTGCGCGATGACCAGACGGGCCGAATCCACGGCGGCCTTCACAATGTCAACGGAGATCCCCAGGCTGACATACCCGTGGCGGTCCGGAGGAGAGACCTGGATCAGCGCCACGTCAATGGGGACAAGGCCTTTGCGGAAAAGGCCCGGAATCTCGGAGATGAACACCGGGGTGTAATCGGCCCGCGCCTCGTTGATGGCATCCCGCGTGTTCGGTCCCACAAAAAACGTGTTGTGCCTGAACCGCGTGTCAAAGCGCTTTTCCGTGTAAGGCGCATTCCCCAAGGTAATGAAATGAAGGACCTGAACGTCATGCAGCCGGCCTGCCCGGTCGATCAGGCCCTCCACCAGGAACTGCGGTTCGGCACAGGCCGTACCCAGAAAGACCTTGGCCCCTCGCTTCACCGCCTTGAGAGCCTCCTCCAGGTTCTTTCGCCGCTCAATGTATGTCATTTCCCAAGACACCGTCACCTCCATGAAAAACCAAGGGGCCATGAGCTTGCCCTCTGCCCATGGCCCCGGAGTGGATCGATTGATTCCTTAACCCTTGGTGATCTTCCCGAGGTACTGCTTGAGAGCCTCGCGATCGCCCTTGCTCATCTCGATGAACTTGATGCCCATTCCCGCCGGCTCCTTCTTGGTGGCCTCTGCCGGGCCTCTGACCCAGGCCACCTCACAGGAAACCTTGAGGGGGTCTTGAAGCGCCGGGACCTGCAGCCTCAGCAGGAATTGATCCCCCAGTCGAAGAGGCTTGTCGGTCTTGATGAACAGCCCGCCCGTGCTGATGTTGCTCGTATAAGCATTGATGAACGCCTGATCGTCTTTGTAGGTGAGAGAGAGCGTCTTCTGGATCCGCATGTCGGTTCTGGACGAGAACTCCACAACCCGGTTGACCATCTTCTCAAACCGGTTCGCCATGGCCAGAAGAATCGCTCTGAAATCGGACGAGAGATTGTTGAATTCCGCATCCAGCGACGTCCGATCGACCGACCCGATCACGGTCTGGCCGATGGTGGTTGCCGTAGCCGTCCTCTTCTTCCCTCCTATGAAACCCACCTCGCCGAAAACCTCACCGGCCTTGAGCACGTCGATCACATATTTCTTGCCGTCGATTATCTTGGAAATCTCGACAGCACCGGACAGGACCACGTACAGCCAGTTCCCTGCCGCTCCTTCCTTGAGAAGCACATGCCCATCCTGGTAAGTGTCTTCTGATACGTAGATAAACATGACTACCCCTTTGCTCCGGGATCAGGAAGTGTCACCTGTGCGGCAATTCACTCAACTGAATCTTGCTTATCATAAGAAGATGGTATTAAATATAGTCGAAAAAAGCTTACCAGTCAATAAAGACCTCTCGCTCCGTGACCAGCGGCGAAAAAACTGAGGCTCCGTCGCCCAAGAGACGGTAAGCTTTTTTGAGATCCCCTGTTGAAGAGACCACATTGAAAAGGATCGCACTCCTCAAAAACCCTGTCCAGGAATACCGTTGGGGGTCCAAAACCTTCATCCCCGAGCTTCTGGGAGAACCTTCTCCTGCAACAAGGCCCGTGGCGGAACTGTGGATTGGAGTCCACCCCAAAGGGGTTTCCAGGGCTTACTGGGACGGGGCATGGATCTCCCTTCCGGAGCTTATTCAACGAGATCCTGAAAACATCCTCGGGAAGGACGCGGCCAGGAGCTTTCAGAATCAGCTGCCTTTCTTGTTCAAAATCCTGGCGGCCGCCATGCCCCTGTCCATCCAGGCTCACCCGAACCTGACCCAAGCCTGCCAAGGGTTTGCGCAAGAAAACAGTCTCGGGATCCCTTTGGCCGATCCGGCGCGCAATTACAGGGACCAAAACCATAAACCCGAAATCCTCTGCGCACTGACCCCCTTTGATGCCCTGAAAGGTTTCCGCAAGGCCCCTGAAGTCCTCGCCCTCTTTGAAAGGCTTTCCCTCCCTTCACTGGTGACGCCCCTGCGCCTGCTTCGAAAAGACAGAACCCCGAAAGGGCTTGCCGGATTCTTCTCCACCCTGCTGACCTTGGGTGCAAACGATCCCAAACAGGTCCTCTCCGAGTTGGTGAAGGGCGCGGAGAGCCTTGCGTCCTCCGATCCTGCCTTCACCTGGGTGATCCGGCTCCATCAGTGTTTTCCCGGCGACGTGGGTGTTTTTGCTCCGCTCCTCCTGAACCTGATTCATCTTGAGCCCGGTGAAGCGCTCTACATTGACTCCGGGGAGCTTCACTCTTACCTCGGAGGCGCCGGGGTGGAACTCATGGCCAACTCCGACAACGTGATCCGAGCGGGACTGACCGAAAAACACGCGGACCTCCCTGAGCTCTTGCGGATTCTGCGCTTTGAAGAGAAACCAGGCGGGATCATCCAGCCTCAAGGCCGCAACCGGTCCGAGTGGGTTTATCCCACTCCTGCAAGGGAGTTTGTCCTTTCCATGCTATCGCTCCAGGAAGGCATGCTCTACCAAGCAAAGAGGAGGAGATCCCTTGAGATCATGATCTGCACCAGGGGAAAAGCCGAGGTCAAAGACCTGGATACCGATGAAGTCCTTTCCGTTTCGAGGGGGACGGCCTTTCTCGTTCCGGCCGTGGTGAAAGACATCGCCATGCAAGGGGAGGCCACCCTGTACAAAGCCGCCATTCCCGGCGAAGAAAAACCCGCATAGAGCTTAGAGCCAAGAGCAGAGAGCGTGGAGCGGAAGACCCGATATCTCTTTGTGGATTCCCTCAGACTCCCTGCTCTGTGCTCGCCTCCTTCATCGCTTCGGAGAGGGCTTCCGTTCAGAGTGAGCGGTTCGACTTCGCTCACCGCCCCGAGCACGTCGAAGGGGTATCGAACCATGAACCGAAAGGCTGCTTGGCTTGTTCGCAGCGACTTGCCGGGCAGCCTTTGAAGCCCGCTTTCCCCGGGTAACGAGTGGCCATGACGAAACCCGGCGGATGCCTTAACAGACCGAGGTGATGACCGTGATGACCGAGAGAACGCTCAGGAGAAGCACGGTCAGCCAGGTGAGCAGGTTGGCGACCCGGCCGTTGACCTGGTCGCCCATCACGGAAGGATCGTTGATCAGGCGAACCATGAAGAAAAGGATGATCGGGAGCACCAGGCCGTTGAGGACCTGGGAGAAATACATGATGGGGATCAGAGGCGCATCCGGGATCATGACCAGCCCGGCGCCCAGCACGATCATGAGCGAGTAGAGAATGTAAAACTGGGGAGCCTCCTCGAACTTGGCATCCACCGTCGATTCCCACCCGAAGGCTTCGCACACGGTGTACGCCGTTGAAAGGGGCAGGATCGACGCGGCAAAGAGAGAGGCGTTCAGCAGGCCCAGAGCAAAGAGGTCTGAGGCGTATTTCCCTGCCAGGGGAGCCAGGGCCAGGGCGGCGTCTTTGGCGCTTTCGATGTGGATGCCGTTGGCGTGGATCGTGACGGCGCAGACCAGGATGATGAAGAAAGCCGTCACCGAAACCGTCACCGAACCCGTGATCACGTCCCACCGGATGATTTTGTAGTCCTTGGCCGTCAGACCCTTGTCGACAATGGAGGCCTGAAGGTAGAACTGCATCCATGGGGCGATGGTGGTTCCCACAAGGCCGACCACCATGGTCATGGCGGCGGCGGAGAAGTCCGGCCTGGGATTCAGGATCTCACGAGACACAGAGCCCCAGTCCGGCTTGGCCAGGAACCCGGAAATGATATAGGCCACGTAAAAGACACAGGCACCCAGGAACACCTTTTCCACGGTTTTGTAGGAACCCTTCAGGACGAGAAACCATACCAGGAAAGCCGCGACCGGTGCCGAGAAATAGCGGGGCACGCTGAACAATTCAAGCGCTGCCACCACTCCGGCGAACTCGGCCACAGTGTTGGCCAGGTTGGTCAGAATGATGCCGATCATGAGATAGAAGGTGACGGCCGCTCCGAACTGCTCTCGGATCAAGGCCGCAAGGCCCTTGCCGGAAACGACGCCCATGCGGGCGCTCATCTCCTGAATCAGGATCAGCGCCGCGGTGATGGGCACCATGCTCCAGAGGAGTCTGAGCCCGAATTCAGACCCGGCCAGGGAGTAGGTGGTGATGCCGCCTGCGTCGTTGTCCACGTTCGACGTGATGATCCCCGGCCCCACCACGGCCAGGATCAGGGCCAGGCGCCTCCAATAGCCTTGGCGGGACACGAGGGATTTCTGGGATTCTGCTTGGGGAGAAGTTGGTGGGGTCAGGGGGTTCATCTCAGTATGGGCTCTCTACCTGGAAACAATGACTTTGGCCTAACGCGAGTACAGGAGTAACAGTTACCTTAAGGAGGTCAGCCGAGGTGCGGAGCCACGGCCTCGAGCAAGCTCTTGAAACGGATGACCCCGTGGATCCGGCCTTCCTTGTCAACCACGGGCAGGGCTCTCAACCCGTACTTGGCGAAGAGGTCGGCAATGTCGCTCTTTTTGTCGTCCAGGTCCGCGGTGACCACCCTCTTGATCATGATGGACTCGAGCGGCGCCTGGGGGTCGCTCGTCAGCAGCTCACGCAGATTCACGGCTCCAATGAGCTGCCCCTGGTGGTCTTCCACGTAGATGTAGTAGATGACATCCAGGTCCCCCGCTTCACGCCGCAACGCTTCCAGGGCCTGCTCCACCGTCGCATGGGGAGGCTGGGAGAAAAAGCTGGTGGTCATCATGCCGCCGGCCGTCTCCTCGTCGTGGGTGAGAAGGCACCGCACATCCTGCGCCGCCTCCGGCTCCATTTCCTGAAGAAGACTCTGGGCATGAGGCTCTTCCAGTTCCTGGAGCAGGTCCGTGGCCTCGCTCGGCGACATCTGCTCGAGCACGTCCGAAGCCTTTTCCGCGGTCATCTGTTGAATCAACTGGACCTGGACCTTGGGATCCGACTCTTCGAGGACCTCGGCAGCCACTTCAATGTCCAGGGCGCGGAACACCCGATCCCGCTCAGGCCGGTCCAGGTCCTCAATGATGTCGGCAAGGTCCGCCGGATGGAGACGCGCCAGCCTGGTCTGGGAAAACTTGAGCCGGAGGATATCCTGCGAGCCGACCGGCTGCACCAGACGCCATGCGATCAGGTTGTCGGGCATCGTGTACCCGAAGAGAAACTGGATCAGCGCCGCCGTCACTCGGAGAAGGCCCAGGCGCCGCAACAGGCCTCTCATACCCACGTCGACCCGGGCCAGCACCAGGTTCCCGTTTCGCCGGTGCAGGTGAAGATCGTTGACCCTCACGACCTTGGCCCCGGCGGTATCCACAATCTGTTTGTCCAGCAGGCCCTTGCGGAGCAGGATTTCGCCGGGCGAAATCGCCACCTCTGAAAGGGAATGCAGCGCGCCGGAGCGCACCTTGACGGAGTCAGGCAGCATCTCCTCGACCCAGGCCCAGGAGAGGTATTGTCTGCTTTTGCGCGGACCGGAAAGGATGAGACCGGTAATGGGGGGATCCTGCTCGCGGAGTTCAGCCACCAGGTCCGCCACCCGACCCAGGGCCTGTCCACCGGGATCAACGACCCGGTGACCCAGGAAATCGCAGAGATGCCACACAGAACCATTTGAGTTCACAGATTCTTTCATCCTCTTCCTCAACGCCTGCAACCTCATCATGGTACTGCCAAAAAACGAGGAAAGCAAGACTGCACTCGAAGGAAATTCCTGTTTCCGGCGCGTCCAGGTAAACCTTTTCTTGAGCAAGGGCGTCAAAAAAGTTCAGAAAGGAGGACAGGGACCTCAGGACGCCTGGAGGATCGCACAACACCGTCGGAGAGGGAGTCCCGGCGCTTCGAATTTGCTGATCGAGGGTTTATGATGTAGAATCTTTCCGTG
>JALOPA010000642.1 GCA_025454125.1 Thermodesulfobacteriota bacterium | reverse complement strand
GATGGTCGGCGATCCAAAGCTCTTCTCCAGGATCACGTTTCGGCCTCTGGGCCCGAGCGTTACCTTCACTGCATCCGCCAAAGTGTCCACCCCTCTCAGGATCGACTCCCTGGCTTTCTGGCTGTACTTGATATCCTTTGCCATGTCTAAAATCCTCCTTAGAGATTTCGTTTATTTCGAAATGTTGAATCGTTATTCCACGATAGCGATGATATCGTCTTCTCTCATGATCAGGTGTTCTTCACCGTCGATCTTCACTTCCGTTCCCGAGTACTTGCCGAAAAGAATGCGATCGCCTTCTTTCACCTGAAGAGGGGCTTTCTTGCCGTTTTCAAGAACCTTTCCGCTCCCCACAGCAATCACCTTGCCTTCCACAGGCTTTTCCTTCGCTGTGTCCGGAATAATGATTCCGCCCTTTGTTTTCTCTTCTCCTTCCATCCTTTTGACAATCACTCGATCATGCAATGGTCTGATCTTCATTTTACTCATCTCCTCCCGTTTAAGTTCAATTGATGAAATGACGCTATTCTAAAAAAGGCTACAGCCCAGTTTTCCGATTCAGTGAACAGGCTTCTCGGCGGTGTCTCGTCAGGAACCGCGGCCGGAGCACTTCCGGCGGAATTCGATTAACTAAATTAATTGCGATGGTTAGGATGTCAAGAGGGCTCGAATAAATTACATGACGGTCCCAGTTTTTTCCCTGACCCACCATTCGAGGGTTCGGCGAATCCCCTCACTGAGCTGGGTCTCAGGGCTCCATCCCAGGCCGCCCTTTGCCTTGCCGACAACCAGGCAGCTTTTCCTGATGTCTCCCGGCCTGGCCGCTTGCGTGGAGAGGCGAGAGAGAGCCTGCGGAAGGCCGGGTTTCATTTCTTTCACGGCCTCGAAAATGACGTTGTACAGTTCCTGCGTTTTGGTTTCCTTCCCGGTGCCTATGTTGAAAAAATCGCCCTCTCCTTCAGTGAGGGCCTTGAGATTGGCCTTTACCACATCGCCCACAAAGCAATAGTCCCGGATCATCCCCTCGGGTTCGTCCGGGAAGTGATTGAGGACGGACGGCCTCCCCTCCAGGAGATTGGTCATGAAGATGCTCACCACCCCCGCCTCTCCGTGCGGAACTTGACGAGGTCCGTAGACGTTCGCATACCTCAGGATCGTGTATTGGAGCCCGTGCTGGTGCCGGTAATAGGCCAGGTAGAACTCCGAGCAGAACTTCGTCACCGCATAGGGAGAAAGCGGCTTCGGAGAATACTTTTCAGACGTGGGATACTCCTCCGCCTCCCCGTAAATGGCGCCTCCCGAGGAGATGAAGATCACCTTCCTCGTTTTGTGTTTGACCGCACTTTCGAGGAGGTTCAGGAATCCCTTCAGATTCACGTCCGCGTCAAAAAGCGGATCAGAGACCGATGCGGGAACGCTGATCTGGGCGGCGTGATGATTCAGGATTTCCGGCTTTTCCCGCTCAAAGACCTCCCGGATCTCAGGAGAACGGACGTCCATTTCGTAAAAGGTCGCCTTTGGGTTCAGGTTGGACTTCTTGCCCGTGAAAAGATTATCGACGACCACCACGTCATGGCCTGCCCGGACATAGCCATCCACCACATTGGAGCCGATAAACCCTGCCCCGCCGGTAACCAGAATCCTCATGAAAACCTCCGCTTCTGAAAAAATAACCCTTTTTGTTACCATTTCCTAAAGACCCGAGTCAAGACATTCTCACTGTCTTTTCTCAGTGAGGCCCCCCGAGGGGGGCTCAAGCGGAAGACGATTCTGGATTCCCGCCTGCGCGGGAATGACACAGCTGGAGAGTAGAGCCGTCGTTCCCGCGAATGAAGCCTGTCCCCGCGCAGGCGGGGAGCGGGAACCCAGGTTCTGCAGTCCTGCAGTTCAATCCGCTCTCACTGCTCTCCCCAGATCGGTAGAACCTATCCGGGTCCTCCACCAGAGGTGAGGGTTTGGTGCCAACTAATCTGTTGCAACCCGAAGCTCGACTGTCATACATTAGCAATTTGTGTTTTTGTAGGCACCACCCTTTCTGGAGAGAATCCCTTGCTCAAGAAGAAGTACAACAACGTTCTTGACCACATCGGCGGGACGCCCCTCGTGTCCCTTCGCCAGCTGAACACCAACCGGAACGTTCAGATCCTGGCAAAAATCGAGTCCTTCAATCCCGGCGGCTCGGTCAAGGACCGGCCGGCCTTTTACATGATCGAGGAGGCGGAAAGGAGCGGGGAACTGACCAAAGACAAGATCATTCTGGAGGCCACGAGCGGAAACACGGGGATCGGCCTGTCTCTGGTGGCCGCGGTCAAAGGGTACCGCATCCTCCTGGTCATGTCCGAAGCGGTGAGCGATGAGCGGAAGAAGATCCTGAGGGCCATGGGCGCGGATCTCCGCTTCACGCCGGCCCACATGGGCACGGACGGCTCCATCGAATTCGTCTACAACCTCATCAGGGAAGAACCCCGCAAGTTCTGGCTGGCCGACCAGTTCAACAACGAGGCCAACTGGCTCTCTCACTATCACGGAACGGCTGAGGAGATCTGGGAGCAGACGGCCGGAGACCTGGACTGCATCGTTGCCAGCATGGGCACCACCGGCACGCTCATGGGCCTTTCCCGGCGTTTCAAAGAGCTCAAGCCCTCCGTGCAGATCGTCGGCGTGGAACCCTACATGGGGCACAAGATCCAGGGTCTCAAGAACATGAAGGAGTCCTATCCGCCGGGCATCTATGACCGGAAGCGGGTGGACAGGATTGTCCACATCGACGACGCGGAAGCCTACGAGACCGCACGGCTCCTGGCAAAAAAAGAGGGCCTTTTCGTGGGCATGAGCGCAGGCGCGGCCACGGCCGTGGCTCTGAAG
>JALOPA010000641.1 GCA_025454125.1 Thermodesulfobacteriota bacterium | reverse complement strand
GGGCTTGAGAATCGCGAGCTGCTGCTCCAAGAAAGGCCGGCAGGTTTGAACCTCGTCCGCTTCAGGGTCTCTGTTGTTGGGAGGCCGGCATTTGACCACATTGCAAATATAAACATCCTCCCTCTTGAGGCCCATCCCGTTCTCGATGATTCTGGTGAGAAGCTTGCCCGCCTCTCCCACAAAAGGCCTTCCCGCCGCATCTTCATCCGCACCAGGCCCCTCGCCCACGAACACGAGTCGAGCCTTTGGAGATCCCTCCCCAAACACGACGTGCGTCCTCTTCTCCGAAAGTCTGCACCGCCTGCACTCGCCGATGAACGCGGCCAGCGACTCGAGATCCGCAGGAAGAACGGCCCGACCCTCCGGCTCCGGGACGCTTTGAATCGAAGCGGCGGGCATTTCAACTCCACGGGTGGCCCGTGCCGCCTCACGAGGTGTGCTCCGGACCGGCTCTGGGCCCTTCGAGGCCCGGCTCTGTTTGCCCCGATCTCTTGATCCCTGTGTCCCCTCTTGGACTGGTTTGCCCGCGACAGGTCTAAGGGGCTTGAGACCGTCCGAAGGGTCAAGCCCGATCTGAGGATAGGAGCTCAGCAAGGTCTTGAGCTGGCCCACAATCTCCAGAAGCTCCGCCCTCGGGCTCATGAAGACTTCTCCCACAACACCTTGATCCGGTCCAGGAGCTGATCCGCCACTTCCGGCTTGGGCATGAGGGGCAATTCCTCGATGCGGCCGTCGCGGTAAAGGATTTTGACGGCATTCGTGTCCGCCTCGAACCCTGCGTCCACCCTGGACACGTCGTTGACGACAATCAGATCGAGATTCTTTTTTTGCAGCTTTTCCTGGGCGTTCGCCAGGAGGTCCTGGGTTTCCGCGGCGAAGCCCGCCAAAACACATCGTCGGTTCCCCCGGCTGCAGCCCAGTTCCGCCAGGATGTCCGGGTTCTCCACCAGTTCGAGCGTTTGAGTCCCGCGTCCCTTCTTGATCTTGTGCGCAGCGGTCTCCTTGGGTCTCCAGTCCAGCACTGCCGCGGCCTTGATGATCACATCGACCTGCTGGCAGTCGGCCAGAACCGCCTGCCGCATTTCCTCAGCGGTTTTCACGCAGCTCAAGGCCACACCCCTCGGCGGTTTGAGCGCCGTGGGCCCGCTCACCAGCGTGACCTTGGCCCCCCTTAGCCTGGCTGCTCTGGCCAGGGCGTACCCCATCTTTCCGCTCGAGCGGTTGCTCATGTACCGCACGGGGTCCAGAGCCTCCAGAGTCGCGCCAGCGGTCACCAGAACCCTCAGTCCTGAAAGATCCTGTCTGGACAGAAGCCTTCTCGCTTCCTCCACGATGTCCCCGGCCTCGGGCAGCCGGCCCGGGCCTTCGGTGTGGCAAGCGAGTTCCCCGGATCCCGGCTCCATGATCTCGTATCCTCGCGCTCTCAGGATTCGCAGGTTTTCCTGTACGGCCTGGCTGAGAAACATCTGGGTGTTCATCGACGGGCACACCAGAATCCTCGCTGTGGCCGCGATCACTACGGTTGAAAGAAAATCATCGCCGATCCCGTGGGCCATTTTGCCGATGAAATTCGCCGTGGCCGGAGCAAGGATGATCAGGTCAGACTCCTGGCCCCAGGTGATGTGGTCCAATGGCCGCGTTTCAGGGTCCCACATGTCCGCCACCACCCTGTTCCCTGAAAGGGTTTCCATCGTCAGCGGCGTGATGAACCGTGTCGCGTGGCGCGTCATGGCCACTTTCGTGAGCGCACCCTCCTTGACGAGGAGCCTCACCAGTTCCGCCGTTTTGTAGGCGGCAATACCCCCTGTAACTCCAACGAGGACCTTTTTGCCTTTCATGGAGCCTCAGCGCCTTTCAGCGATATTGACAAACCCGGCCACCTCTTCATATTCCTCTTTGTCCGCCTTGGTGGACCAGGAGTCCTGAAACTTCAACTGCTCTTTGATCTTTTTCCCCGCCTCGTCCGCTTCGCTTCTGTTTTTGAAGAAGCCCACGCGGAGGCGCATGTACTCTTTCCCTTTCACATTGGCGCGCACAATGTAAACCGGGTACCCCTGCTTCACCAGGGTGAGGGCGGGGGGAACGATCTCCGCAGGGCTGGTGCTCGAAATCACATTGACGACCCAGAGATTCCCGGGCGTCTTCTTGAGGCTCGCCCTCGCTTCGCCCGCGGTGATGACCTTGAGCTTTGTTCCGAGGGGAAGCTCCCGGTCAGGAAGGTTTTCTCCTGTGGCCCATTCTCCCAGTGTGTCTTTGTTGAGGCTCAAGAGCATCGGCCACTTCAGAGGATCCTTCAGGACATCCGCTCTCGCGGCAATGCCGGAAAGGGTGTCTCCCTTCTTCACCGAATAGAGCCCATGGTCTTCTCTGCCCCTGCTCTTGGGCTGCCTCGTTGTGGGCTCTTCGGATGCAGCCTTTTTTTCTTCGCTTGTGGAGGGAAGGGGGGCCGCGGGTTTCTCAACCGGAGTCTTTTCCTCCACCTGAGGTTTCTTCTCCTCGGCCGCCGCAGTCGTGGGTTTTTCGATGTCCGCTGTCGAAGGCTTTATGGGCTGTACGACTTTCGGCGGAGGCGTCTGAGGCGGCTGTGGATCCTCGCCCGAGCACGCAGTCAGCGAGAATAGCAACACCGTGAAGATTGTCGCCACTGAAACCTTCATCCCTTCCTCCCTATGATTGAAGCGAAGCCTTAACCGAAGGAAAATCAAAGGAAAACGCCGACCCTTTGAGGGTCGCCCGTCCGTTTTGCATTAAACCGCAAAAATGGCCGGTTGACAACAGAAAACTGGGCAGGATTCTCCTGCGACACGGGCCCGCCGCAGGCAGGCTTGTCCGTGTTTCCAATAGCCGCGCTCCGAAACCCTCCGTCT
>JALOPA010000640.1 GCA_025454125.1 Thermodesulfobacteriota bacterium | reverse complement strand
CATGGCAAGGGCACAGTCCGTGCCCGGCCTGATCTGAAGCCACAGGTCCGCCTGCTTCACCGAGTCGATCCCTCTGGGGTCGATGACGATGATCTTGGCGCCATGTTCTTTTCGGGCTTTGACCGCGGCTTTCCAGAAAACATCCCAGTAGCGAGGCCCGCCTCCTCCCCACAGGAGAATGCACTTGGTGTTGTCCCGGACCACGGGGAACAGGCGCCACCCGAAGAGGACGTGGCTCATCACGCAGAAGGGCCCGTAGCAGATCTGGCCTGCGCCCGTGTGATTCGGGGACCCGAGGAGATTGAAGAATCGCTGCCGGATCTCGTCATGGGTCCTTCCTGTGCCGCTCGTGGTGGCAATGGCCTCAGGGCCGTGGCGCTCGATGATCGTGTTGAGCCTTGCGCCGATCTCCGCGAAGGCGTCGTCCCACGAGATCTTCTGCCACTTGTTGTCACCTCGGGCGCCGGCTCGCTTGAGCGGAACATTCAGGCGTCCCGGATGATAAAAATACTCCACTGCATTTCTCCGGCGCGGGCATCCTTTGGTAATCGGGTAAGAGGATTTCGTCCCTGGGAAGCTTTCGTCAGGTTCCACGGAGAGAAGACGATCTCCTTCCACCTCCGCAGCCAGCCGGCACGCATTGTGACACTGCATACACACCACTCGTTTTGTTTCCATAACAAGATCCTGCCTTTTCTTTTGTGACTCACCCCGTTCCGGCGTCGTAGCGGAAGGGGGGGCTTGCTATTTTTCCAGGTATTTCACTCGCTCCAATCCCTTGATTCGCTCATCCGTCCACCGTCTCGCTTTGTACTCGAAACGCGGTAAGGTCCCGTAGGGGACCTCCTCCACTTTCATGGTGACCTGGGTCCTCTCCTTGATGGTGTCATGGAGTTTTTTCAGAATGCCGGTCCGAGTCCTGTCATCCTGCGAACCCTTCTTGAACTCCACACTCACCTTGGCCACCTCCTGGCCGTCTTCAGTGATAAAGACGCGGCCCTGGTATTCCTCGATCGCGTCAAAGAAGAACACCGCTTCGTCCACCGTCTGAGGCCACACGTTCGTGGCTTTGATCTTGATCATGTCGTCGTATCTGGAGACTGTGCCGACCTCCCACAGGAAGCGACTGGTGCGCCCGCAGTCGCAAAGCGTGGAAGGAAGGAGCCTGACCCGGTCATTGGATCTGAAGCGGATCAGGGGCATGGCTTCCCGGGAAAAGGTGGTGACCACAGGTTCTCCCCAGTCCCCGGGCTTGACCGGTTTGTCGGTCCCTCTTTCGAGCACTTCCACGAGCGCGAAATAGTCGGTCAGGTGATAGGCTCCGTATTGTCCGTCAGGAACAACCCCGTACTTGCAGGTGATGGCGTAGTTCAAGTTCAACTGGGTGCTTCCGTAGATGTCGTGGAGAACGGTTCCCCACAACTCCTCCATGCGCAAGGCCCAGGCCACGGAAAAGGGCTCTGTGGAAAGGGTGATCCCCTTGAGTCGAGGGAAGGATTCCCTGGGATTCACTCCTCGCTCCAGGCACAGGGCCGTAATACGGGTCAGATAGGCAGGGGTTGTGAGAAGGTGCTGCACGTCAAATCGTTTCATGAGATCGATTTTCTGATTCGTGTTGAAGACCGCAATAGGGAGCGGGGTGGCCCCCAGCAGGCGCAGGCCTTCGTAGGAGAGCATGCCGCCGGTCATGGTGCCCAGGGGATAAAGAAGGCCCGACACATCCCCTTTGTTCAAGCCGGCCGCAGCAAAATGAGCGGCCGTGGAGGCATTTGCCGCCCAGATGGAGTTCTCTTCATGGCAGTGGACTTCCTGGCCCATTCCCGAGGTGCCGCTGGTGATGTTGATGCGACGGATCCGATCCGGGGGCATGCAAACCCTTCTTCCAAAGGGAGGGTTTTCGTTCTGGTCCCGGATCAAGTCCTGCTTGTCGATGAAGGGAAACCGGGCAATGTCCGCCAGGGTCTTGAAGCGCTCCGGCTTCACCTTGGCCCGGTCAAAGAGGTCGCGGTAAAAACCGCTCTGCTGATACGCTCTCTCCAGAGTCGCTCTGGTCTTTTCGAATTGGAGCGACTCGAGTTGTCCAAGAGGCAGGGTTTCGAGTTTTTTCAGATAATAGCGATTTCGCTTTGAAACGCGTTTTCTCTCCATGAACAATCTCCTCGGTTTGCAAAAGATCGCACTTGGCTTCTCCGAAAGCGGCCGTCCTCCTAGTAGGTGACCAGAGAGGGCAAAAAGGTCGCGATTCTGGGAAACAGGACCAGGAGGATCGTGAGAACCATGAGGGCGTAAAGAAAAGGAAAGATCCCTCTGAAGATGATGTGCAGGGGGATATCGGGAGCGATCCCTTTGATGACAAAGACATTCACGCCCACTGGGGGCGTGATGACTCCCATCTCCGCCACAAGCACGATGATCACTCCGAACCAGATGGGATCAAACCCCAGCTTCATCACCAGGGGGAAAAAGATCGGGATAGTCACCACCACCAGGGCCATGGAGTCCATGAAAAAGCCACCGATAAAATAGATGAAGATCACGACCGCCATGATCGCCACCGGGGGGATGGGCAGTGCGCCCACCCAATCCGCCAGCATAAAGGGAATGGTCGTCACGGCCATGAAATGACCGAAAAGCGTAGCGCCGGTAATGATGAAGAGCACCATGCAAGAGGTCCTCAAGCCCTCCTTTCCAGCGGTGATAAACCCCTTCCACGTCAGTTGCCGGCGAGCGATGCCGATCACCAGGGCGCCTCCGGCGCCGATGGCCCCGGCTTGGGTGGGGCTGAACCATCCGAGAAACAGCCCGCCAATGGTCAGAACAAAGAGGATCACAGCTTCGATGATTCCTGTGAGAGCACGGAATTTTTCTT
>JALOPA010000639.1 GCA_025454125.1 Thermodesulfobacteriota bacterium | reverse complement strand
TTCGCCGACCTTGTCCACCCCCGCCTGAAAAATGTCACGCGGGACTTCCAGAGGAGGCGGGTTTCGGGGAAGTGGGCTCCCGAGGAGTACGAAACCGACCTTATGGCGAAGAACGGGGAGGTCCTGAGCTGTGACGTGAGGGTTAGAAAGGTGCGCAGAGGAAGCCGGACCGCCTTTCTCCTGATGCTCACTCCCAGCGAGGAACGCAAGAAAAGGGAAAAGGACCTGGTGGAGTCGAAGAAAAGGGAGTCGCTCTGCCGGATGGCCAAAGAAATCGCCGCCCGGTTCAACCCCCAGGAGCAGGAAAGCGTGACCCAGATAACCGGGCCCCTGGAAAGCTTCACCAAAGAGGCTCTGGATCCTTCGCGCAGGTCTCTCGTGGACCTGAGGAAGGTTGTCCAGGGGGCGGCCGAGAGGGTCCGGCCAGACCTGAACGACGCTCCTGAGGCGCAGGGTTCAGGAATCCATCTCAAGACCTACCTCAGGGTGGTGTCTCCTGTGGAAGGAGACCCCGGTGAGATAGAGGAAATGCTTTCATACGTGATGTTCAACGCCGTAGAAGCGATGCCTCACGGAGGAGATCTCTATCTGAGCATCGAAGAGAACGCAGGGCAAGCCCACATCTATGTGCAGGACAATGGGGTCGGGATCGCCCCTGAGATCCTGGACAAGGTTTTCGACCCCTTTTTCACCACGAAAGAGGACGGCAGGCCCGGGTTAGGGTTGTGTCTGGCTCAGGCGATCGCGAGGAGGCACAAGGGAACCCTGGAACTTGCCAGCAAGAAAAACGAGGGCACCGTCGTGACCATCCGGCTGCCCCTGGCCGCGGTTTCCCCCAAGAAGCAGCGGAGGCGAAGGAAAGCCGATGAGGTGTCCATCCTCCTGATCGAGGAAGACGGGATGGTGCGGGATCTTCTGTACAAGATGCTCGATCACAGGGGCTACAGAGTGAGCACCGTGTCCACAGGGACAGAAGCCCTCCAGCAACTGGAGAGGAAAGTTTTTGATGCGGTGATCGTGGGATCCGGGACTCCGGACATGAAGGTTCAGGATCTCATCAGGGGAATCAAGAGGAAGAGGAGGGATCTGAGGGTGGCTTGGATCACGGGAGGTGAAGGATTCGAGCGAAAGTCCAAGGACAAAGGTCCGGCCGTCGATCTCCTCATCCCAAAGCCCATTGACATGACCAGCACTCTGGCGAAACTGGCGGAGTTGCTCGCAGGCTAGCATGGACAGCCCTTTCACGCCCCTGGCCGACCGAATGAGGCCAAGAAGGATCGAGGAGATGGTGGGGCAGGACCACCTTTTGGGCCCGAACTCCGTGCTCCTGAAAGCGATCCAGTCCGGCCGTCTCTTCTCGGTTATTCTGTGGGGGCCTCCGGGCTCCGGCAAGACCACCCTGGCCAAACTCATCGCCCAGTACACGCAAAACCCTTTCCAGGCGTTTTCCGCCGTCACCTCCGGCGTCAAGGAACTGCGACAGATCATTGACGCAGCCGAAAGGAACCGCAACCTGACGGGAAAGCCCACCATTCTTTTTGTGGACGAGATCCACCGGTTCAACAAGGCCCAGCAGGACGCCTTCCTGCCCTACGTCGAAAGCGGGGTGATCGTCCTCATCGGAGCCACGACGCAAAACCCCTCTTTCGAGGTGATTCCGCCTCTACTGTCCAGAGCCAGGGTCATGGTTCTTCGCCCCCTTGAGCGGGAGGATCTGCGGAAAATCCTGGAACGGGCCTTGGCGGACAAGGAAGCGGGGTTGGGCCAGTCGGAGGTCCGCATCGAGAAGGATGCCCTGGATCACCTCATCGATCTCTCCTCAGGGGATGCGCGGGTCGCACTCAACAACCTGGAGATCGCCGTCGAGTACGTGACCGGGGAAGGGCAGGGTGCCAAGGTTCTGGAGCTGGCGGCCGTGGAGCAGGCTCTGAGCAGGAAAGCGCTCGCTCACGACAAGGACGGCGAGGAGCACTACAATCTCATTTCCGCCTTTCACAAGGCTCTTCGGGGAAGCGATGAGCAGGCCTCCCTTTACTGGCTTTACAGGATGCTGATGGCCGGAGAAGATCCTCTCTTCATCTGCCGCCGCATGATCCGTTTTGCATCGGAAGACGTGGGCCTGGCAGATCCCCATGCGCTCCAGGTGACCCTCTGTGCTTTCGAAGCGTGGGAGAAAATCGGCCCGCCCGAAGCGGAGCTCGCTCTGGCCGAAGCCGCGGTGTACCTGGCCTCCGCTCCCAAGAGCAATGCCCTTTATGTGGCGGAGAAGGCTGTGAAAGCCGAGATTGAAGAATCAGGGGCCCAGCCTGTGCCGCTTCACATCCGGAACGCTCCCACCAGGCTGATGAAAGAGCTCGGTTATGCGAGGGGCTATCTCTATCCCCATAACCATCCCGGAGCTTGGGTGAAGCAGGAATATCTGCCCGATAACGTCAAGAGCCGGATCTATTATCGCCCCACGGGAAGGGGATTTGAAAAAGAGATCAAGGCCAGAATCGAAGAAATAAACAAAAAAAAGTAGCAGGGAGCAAAGAGCAGAGAGCATAGAGCGTAGAGAAGGGAACAAAATGAAAAGAGCTTGGAGAAAAACATTTTTAAGGTTTGTTATTTCTTAGTCACTGCTCTCCGCTCTATGCTCCAGGCTGAGCGTTGGACTTTCCTGCCCTATTGACCTTCATAGAAACCCGCGAGAAGCTGCCTTGCTGACACTTTTCTGGGTCAAGTTGGTCGGCTTGTTGATCCCACCTGCTCACCCACTTCCTTCAGCCGCTTTCGCCAGTAGAATGGTCGCCGTTTCTGATGGGCGCATGCTACGATTCGGATTCGATCGGGGTACACAGCGTAGATCAGATTATATGGGAACCGCCACA
>JALOPA010000638.1 GCA_025454125.1 Thermodesulfobacteriota bacterium | reverse complement strand
CGTCCAGGGCAGAGAGCCTGCGGTTCATTTTCGGATCAGAAGAGAGGCCGGTTTCAAGGGCGTGAATGTGGCCGGTCAGGTCCCCGAAACACTCATCGATCGCGTCAAAGCCGGAATTCGAGCCGAAAAGAGAAAACCAGGGAGTCCAGATGTGGGCAGGGATGAAGAAGCTGCGGTCGCTGGTTTCCAGGACGATCTCCAGAAGATCTCTTGAATCCAAGCCGAGGATAGGGCGTCCGTCGGATTTCAAATTGCCGATGCGTCCCAGCCGGTCGTTCAGTTCCCTCACGGAGGCAAAGTCCGGCATGAGGATGAGGTTGTGGACCTTTCTGGTTTTTCCCCCCCGCTTGTAAATGCAGCTGATTTCTCCTGAGAGCACAAACCGGACCGGAGAGGAGCAGGGTCCTGGAACCCTGTCCAGGAGGGCCTTCTGGAGACCCGGTTTCAACTGGTACAGGCCGTTTTCAGCCGGCTCCAGTTTTTCCTGGAGTTCGCTGAGCCAGCCGGCGTGGGTGAAATCTCCGGTGCCGATGACCGTGATCCCCTTCTTCTGGGCCCAGACAAAGAGGTCTTCAGGCACGAGGCTCTTGGACGTGGCGCGGGAATAGTGAGAGTGAATGTGAAGGTCGGCGATGAATCTCATAGGAAGGACTATCGAACATCATGAAAAGGTTGTCAATGCTGGAGCAGAAGTTTAGCGCTTGAAGAGCGAGAGGAAGATAGGGTACATTTCCCAGTCATGAGTCGTCCGGCAATTGTGGAGGCCTCACAGAGGCCTTCTGTCATGCCCGCCCTTCGACCTGGCTCAGGGTAAACTCGGGCGGGCATCCAGTGTTTTCTAGATTCCCGCCTGCGCGGGAATGACAGGCCAGGGCCGTAGGGGCATGCGCACAGAGTCGCAGCGCATTCTGAGGCAAGAAAAGAAGAAACTTGAAAACCGCCAGCAGGAATTAACCGCATGCTCTTCAGTTACTTCAACACCGTTATCGACTGGTACATGGCGAACATCAACTACTTCACCATCACGCTGCTCATGGCGATTGAGAGCTCCTTCATCCCCTTTCCCTCCGAAGTCGTCATTCCGCCTGCAGCCTGGAAGGCCGCCCAAGGCGAGTTGAACGTCGCCCTCGTGGTTCTCTGCGGCATCATGGGAAGCCTGATCGGCGCTGTTTTCAACTATTACGTGGCCTTGTTCCTCGGCCGCAAGGTGGTTTACTCCCTGGCAGATACCAAGATCGCCCATTTGATGCTGATCAATCGCCAGTCTGTGGAGAAATCGGAACGCTATTTTCTGAAGTATGGAAACATCTCGACCTTCATCGGGCGGCTGGTGCCTGCAGTGAGGCAGCTGATCTCCCTGCCGGCCGGCCTCTCCAGGATGGATATCAAGGCGTTTCTCTTTTACACCACCCTCGGCTCGGGAATATGGACGGTCATTCTGGCAGCCCTGGGCTATTCCCTCTACTCTCAAAAGGAACTGCTGAACCGGTATTACCAGGAAATCTGGTGGGTCCTCGTGGTCCTGGGCGTCCTGTTCCTGATCTATCTGGTCGTGAAAACCATGAAAGGAAGGTAATGGCGGGGTGCTCAAAGATAGGATAAGAACGTCACTCCCGCGAAGGCGGGAGTCCAGAAAAGCACAAGAACACTGGATTCCCGCCTTCGCGGGAATGACGGAAAAGCCGACCCAAGCCTGTTTTTCAGCAACCCGTCAGAGGTCTCCGGCGATTTGTTCCGTCAGATCTCTTTCCCTGAGCATTCTTCTCCTCCAATTGTTCAGGGACGGGACGATGTAGGGCAGGAGCCTCGCGGAGTAATAGGGGGGGAGAAGAGGGAGGCCGATGAGATCGCCAAACACGATGAGCATGAAGAGGTCGTCGAAGCGGGCTCTCTCTTTTCGGATTTCCAGGTCCAGCTCATGAATCGTGAAGCCGTACATGACTTCTCGAAGGGTCTTGGTAAAAGCCTTCAGCTTTGCCCCAAGTTCTTGCCCCAGGGAGGGCCTCGAGGAATCTCCGGTGGTTCGGGGCAGGTTGTCTTTCGGTTCGGTCATGAGCGGGTTCCTGCCCCTTCATACCGCAGCAGGAGGCTTGTGTCAAACAAGTGGACGAGCATAGGCGCAAATGAAGACAGGCACAAAGGGACAGAGGCACACAGGCACAAAGCGACAAAGCAAAACAAGGGACAAAGGCACACAGGCACAGAGGGACAAAGCAGAAGGCTTCTTTTTTTCTTTACCCTTTGCATCTTTGTCCCTTTGTCCCTTTTTTCCGCTTTGTGCCTATGTGCCTTTGCCACTTTGTCCCTCAATCTGTCGACGGCAATTGGCGGAATTTGAACTCAAAAAGCTGGACTGTTCCAAGGGAATAAGGTGATTCATGGGTTCAACGGATTCAACCGAAAAAGTGGTCCTCACGAGCTGCTCCTATGACTGCGGGGCTCGATGCCTCCTGAAGGTCCGCGTCAAAGACGGTCGAATCGTTCACGTCGGCACGGACGATCGCCCTATGCCCAGCCTCAAGGCCTGTATTCGGGGACTTGCGCAAAAAGACGTCGTGTACGCACCGGACCGTCTGACCAAGCCTCTCCGGAGAACAGGCAAAAGGGGTGAAGGGAAGTTTGAACCTGTTTCATGGGAAGAGGCTCTGGGGACGGTAACCAAAGAACTCCAGAGGGTGAAAAACACCTATGGCAACAGCGCCATTTTTCTCATGGGCTACTCAGGTTCCATTAGCCCGCTTCAAGGCATGGGCAAGGCGGCTCGGCGATTCTTCAGCCTTTTCGGAGGATGCGCGACCTGGTGGGGGATCACGTCCTACGAAGCGGCCCTCTTTTCGTCCATGGTCACCTTTGGAACAGCCTTCACAGGA
>JALOPA010000637.1 GCA_025454125.1 Thermodesulfobacteriota bacterium | reverse complement strand
TCCTGCATGAACAAAGGAAGGTAGGTGATGGAACTGAGGTAAGCCCAGGAGCGCAGGGTCACCACCAAGCACGTGAGAATCAGGGCCCCCCAGAGCACGGAATGAGGCCCTCCCTCCCCGCTTTTCATCTTCCCCTTGCCGGGGACTTCCCTTTTTAGGAAATCTCCCGGGAAGAAAAGGATCGTGAGCGCCATGAGCACTCCGGGACCCAGCAGCCCGATCGTCGCATGGAGCCCGAATCCCAGAACCAGAAGACTTCCCACCATGGGCCCCAGAGCGAATCCGAGATTGCCGCCGGTGCTGAAGATCGCAGCGCCGAGGCCCTTTCGAGAGCCGCTCACCAGGTTGACCACCATCATGGCCCGTGGGTGAAACGCCGCGGTGCCGAGTCCCGCGAACCCGACAAGCAGCAGCACGCTGAGATATCCCGGGGCCCACCCCAGGAGTCCCATCATGCAGGCCGTCCAGAAAATCCCTACCGGGACAAACCATCCGGTGCGGATTTTGTCGGAAATGTACCCGAAGACGGGTTGAATGACGGAGGAGGTCAAGTTCAGAACCGTCACCACGAAACCGACCTGGAAGTAGTTCAAGTCCAGAGTCTCTTTGAGCTTGGGAAGCACGACAGGCAGAATGCCCTGTGAGGTGTCCACCCAGATGTGTCCGAGGAACATGAGGAGTACGGGAATTTTTTCCATGAAATGATCACCAACCAACTAAAGCAACAGCTTCATAGCCAATAACTGTAAACCCAATGAATCTTCTTCGGCACCGTCACTCCGGACGAATGAAACTTGTCCCGGTGAAGACCGGGAGCCGGAGTCCAGGTTCGCGGGACGATCCTGGTTGGCAAACCCTGGATTCCGGTTTTCACCGGAATGACGCAAAGGGGGCCTACAGGAACAGAGATACCCTGCTCATTTTTCTTACATCGACAAGACCTTGATCCGTGAGCCTCAGGAAAGGAAGACCCGTGAAGGAAAAAGTCTGGAGGGAGAGGAAAGGCCTGGCCAGGTTCGATCCCAGCCTTTGACAGGCGGCCTGCACTTCTTTGATCTCCTCCACGATCCGGGGCAGCGGTTCAGGGGAGATGATCCCGCAGATGGGCAGAGGCGCCGCCGCGATGACCTTTTCTCCTAGAACGACCACCATTCCCCCCTGCATGCGGATCAACTCGTTCATGGCCGCAGCCATCTCCTGATCGCTTGCGCCGATGACGAGGATGTTGTTGGTGTCCCAGATGATGCTCATGGCAAGGGCTCCGGAGCGAAGCCCTGGCCCTTTTGTGAAACCCAACCCGGGAGCGGCTTGGGCATCGCTCTTGTTGAACACCGCCGCTTTCAAGAGGTCTCGCGCAGGATCCGCGACCAGGCGGCCATTGCGGGATTCCATTTCAACGGGTGCTTCCCGGGTGATTGTCTCGTTGATCAGCTCCACGACCCTTACCCTTGGCCTGGAGAGGACGCAGGGAATGGCGAAGACCTCGGGATTCACGCCTTCAATGGCAATAGAGTGTCTGGACTCCGCGGGATACGCTATCGGGTCGAACCTCCCCGTCGGTCTCCCTTCCTGAGCGACCAGGCGGCCTCCGACCCAGACCTTGTGGCAGTGAAAACTTTTCAGATCATCCACGACCACGAGATCGGCCATGTTCCCGGGCGCAATGCCGCCGAGGTCGTTGAGCCCGAAATATCTCGCCGCATTCACGGTCACCATCTGGATCGCTTTCACCGGCTCAAAGCCGAGGCTCACCGCTTTCCTGAGCAGGAGATTCATGCCCCCCTGCTCCACGAGCTCCTGAGGGTCGGCGATGTCGGTGACGATCATCGCGTTCGTGAGATCCACGCCCTTCCGGGCAATGCCGGAGACGGCGTCGAGCTCCCGCCGCACATACCCTTCCCGGATCATGACCGCCATGCCGAGCCTGAGTTTTTCCAGGGCTTCCTCAGCGGTCACGGACTCGTGGCAGGAGGTCGTGCCCGCAGCCTTGTAGGCCTGGAGGTTGCTGCCCCTTGCCCCGGCCGCATGTCCTTCCCTGGTTCCTCCGATCCTCTCCGACCATTCGTACTGGGCCAAGGCTCGTTCCCCATAACCCGTCACCGTCGGCCAGTAGCTCTCCCCGACTCCCAGGCAGCGCTCCAGGGTGAGCAGTTTCTTGAAGTACTCGAGAGGAAAAGACCGGCTCGTTTCAACGGCCGGAAAAGGCGGCACACCCGGTGGAGCCAGCACGAACACTCTCAGGGGCAGTGTTTCAATCTCACGGAGAAAATACTCCACGCCGACGACTCCCATGGCATTGGCGGTCATGGCCACCTCACTGACCGCCGTGGTGTTGCCGAAGGCCAGGGCATACTCGGCATAGGCGCCCACCTGAAAGATGCTGTCCAGGTGCGTGTGACCGTCAATGAATCCGGGCAGAATAAAGCGGCCAGCCAGGTCGTGGGTTTCGGTTTCCTTTCCCGCCATGGCCGGAACAGGTGGACCGACATAAGCGATCCTCTGCCCTTTGATCGCCACCCAGAGGTGGGGCAGGATTTCCGCCGAATACACGTTGACCAGCTGGCCTCCGGAAAGAATGACGTCCGCAGGAGTTCTTCCCTGCGCCGTGTTCATCAGAGCGATGCGTTCTTCAAGGGTCATGGGATGGAAGTACATAAGGTCTCATTTCCTGCGTAAAATCCCCCTTCCTCCCCCTTTACAAAAGGGGGAAACAAATATGCGTTCTCCCCTTTGATAAAGGGGAGACAGAGGGTATTTTGAATTTGAACAAATCTTTTTACATTCCTTTGGTGGAATTGTAAATTGATGTTGTTGCAAAACAACCAAGAAAACAGCTGTGGTGTCATTCCGGCGAAAGCCGGAATCCAGGAAGAA
>JALOPA010000636.1 GCA_025454125.1 Thermodesulfobacteriota bacterium | reverse complement strand
ACGGCCTGGGCACGACCACTTCCGCCCCCACGATGTTGGAAACCTCGTCGGTCAACTGCTCATAAAAAACGCTGATTTCGCCCACGGCGCTGATCCGGCCCTTGTCGAGAAGAAGGTTCAAAAAGTTCCGGACCGTCTCCGAAGGGCCGATCTTGGCCAGCAGAGCCTTGAGGATCTGGGTCCGATCGTCCAGCGTGAAGGCCGGGTTGGTGATGGCCAGTTTCAGCTCCCCGTGGGATTCGTAGAAATCGGCAAACGTCTTGAGCTCTTTGCCGTATTCCTGATAACGGCCGTCTTCCCTTCCCAGGCTCAGAAGAGCCCTGGCATAACGTTTGGAAACTTTCGAGCGTGTCAATGTGTCTTCCCCAGTTTATCGATGAATTCATTCACCAGACGGTCCTGGTCTTTGTCGGTCATCTCCCGGGCAATGATCTCCTCCGCTCTCTGGGCGGCAAGAGCCACCACCTCCTGCTTCAGCTTTTCCTTGGCCGTTTGCATCTCGAACTGGATGCTCACTTCGGCCTGTTGGAGGATCTGCGTGGCCCGCTCCCTGGCCTCGGCCAGGATGCGCTCTTTCTCCTCCAGACCGTCGGCCCTGTACTGCTCCAGGATCTGTTTTCGTTCCCCTTCAAAGGCTTTCAGCTTGCTTTCCAGCTCCCGAGCCTTGCTTTCCGCAGCCTCCCGCTGCTTCTTCAGGTTTTCCAGCTCCTGCCGGATCCCCTCGATCCTGGAGGCGAAGAACTCCTTGATCGGGACCTTTCTCAACACCACGACGAGAATGATCACCAGGAGAGTGAAATTGATCCACCGGTAGAGCAGATCAAGAAGGTCTGCGCTTCGATCGGCTCCACCTCCGGCCGCCAGCGCCACGGTCGAGAGCAGGACACTGCCTGCGGCGAAACACCCGGCCGCGACCCAGGGCTTCCTGCTGTTCTTGGCATCGGTGTGCATCAAACGCCCCTCCCCAGGATTTTCTCGGCCAGTTCCTTTGAAAAGAGGCTCAGTTCCGCTTCCAGAGCCCCTCTGGCCTCCACGAGCTTCTTGTCCAACGACGCTCTCGCCTGTCCCAGCCGTTCTCCAGAAGCTGCCGCGGCCTCTTTCAAGACCGCCTTTTCCTCTTCCAGACCCTGGTGCTTCAGGCTTTCCTTCTCCTGATAGCCCGTTTTCCTCGCCTTGGCCATGCCCTCTTCAAGCTCTCCGGCAAACCGACCCGCTTTGCCTTCCAGCTCGCTCACCGAATTTTGCAGGCCATCGACTTCCGCCTTTCTCTTGCCGAGAATCTGGCGGACCGGTCTGTACAAAATGATGTTCAGGATAAGGAGTAGGAAGAGAAAATTCGCTAACTGGAGAAAGAGGGTATAATCCGGCATGATCATAGCTCTCTTTCCTCCTTCGTGCTTCGATCTGCAAATGCTGTCACGGATTGCCGTTCCGGAAAAGGCAATGGGTTCACGCTCCCTGCCAAGTCCTGCGCCAACGAACCCGCATTGCACTCACAGATCAAAGGACTTAGCGAAGCCTTTTACAAAAACCCCAATCCCTTTGTCAAAGGTTTTGTTCGGCTGGCCTGATTTTTTTGTGGCTCGGCCTACGGGGCGGGCGGTGGTTTTTCGTCGTCAGGCCTTTTGATTTCCTTCATCCGGCAGTTGCCTTCGAAAACAACGCCCTCATCCATCACCACGGCCGGCGCCTGGATGTTTCCGTAGACTTTTCCAGGGGGGTGGATCTCGATCTTCTCCGCGGCAAAGAGATTGCCCCGCACCTCCCCGCACACGACCAAATGCGAGACCTGAACCTCGGACTCGATCACTGCGTCGTCTCCAACGATCAATGTTCCGTCCGCCAGGATCTCCCCTTTGAAATGCCCGTCGATCCGAACCGTGCCGGAAAAAGAGAGCTTTCCCTCGAACTCCGTGTTCTTTCCCAGAAAGGCGTTGATTTCGTCCCTTCGCTTCATGTTTCAAGCTCCGCGCATCCAGGTCAGCTTGTTAACACACCCGTGGGGTCTTGGCAAGGAAAACCCCGGGTCACTGGAACATGAAGCGCCTCATGCTGATGTTCATGAGGAGCCCCATGCCCACCATGGTCGAGAGAATCGACGAGCCTCCGTAGCTGAACAGAACCAGAGGGATCCCCACCACCGGCAGCAGCCCCGTGGTCATGCCCACGTTGATGACCGTCTGCCAGAAAACAACCGCCACCACTCCGAGGGCGATGAGCGTCCCGAACTTGTCTTTCGAGCTGAGCGCGATGTGGATCCCCCACAAAATCAGAAACAGGTACAGGGCCAGGAGGCACAACGCGCCCACGAACCCCCACTCCTCCGCAAGCACGGAAAAGGCAAAGTCCGTGTGCTGCTCCGGGAGGAAGTGCAGCCTCGTCTGGGTCCCGTTCAGGAACCCCTTGCCCCAGGCCATTCCCGAGCCGATGGCGATCTTGGACTGGATGATGTGATAGCCGGAGCCCAGCGGGTCCATGTCCGGGCTGAGAAAGGTCAGGATCCGCCGCTGCTGGTACTCCTTGAGATGCATCCAAAGAAAAGGGGCCGCGCACAGGCCGGACAGGGCGAGCGCCATCAGGGAACGCCATTTCATTCTCGCAAAAAGGAGAATGGAAAAAGACACCCCCAGGACCAGAAGGGCTGTGCCCAAATCCGGTTGCTTGACGATCAGGAGGGCCGGGGCGCAGATGAAGAGAAAAGGCAGCCACAGATCCCTGAGCCCGAATTCGTTGATGTGGCTCCGGTCGTTGAAGAACTTCGCCAAGCTGAGGATGAGCGTGATCTTGACCAACTCCGAGGGCTGAAACGAAACGGAGCCGAAACCCAGCCACCGCTGCGAACCGGATCGAACGTCTCCGATGAAAGCGACCAGCA
>JALOPA010000635.1 GCA_025454125.1 Thermodesulfobacteriota bacterium | reverse complement strand
GCGTTCCCGGCCATGTGCTGCAGAACGTCTTCCAGCTCCTTGATCGCCTCCCTCTTTGCGTTTCTCTCGTGCCGCTCCTTGAGCAGCAACGCCTCCCACTGCTCTCTCAAATTCCACATCTCCATCTTCACCAGAGAGAAGATGAGGGCGGATTTGGTGATGGTGTTGCGCAGGGAATCCGCCAGGATGTTGCAGGCATTGAGCCGGTCCTTGGCCAGCTGCTGCATCGCGCGCACCGTGTCTTGGTGAAGGTGGTGCGAAAGGAGCTGCGTTCCCAGGGATCGGGACAGTTTCTTGATCACCTTGGTTTCACGGCTTCCCACGCGGATCGTGTTCGGCTCAAAATGAATCTTGATGACCGCCACCACCACATACTCGCTCCCCTGCCAGAGGATTCTCTCCTGATAGTCCCTGGGATAGTCCAGGGAGGAATAGAGGTCGAGGTGGAGGTCCGACTTGCGCACCAGCACCGGCTCCATGTGATGATAGTCCTCTTCCACTCCTTCAACCTGGAGCCGGACGCTTCTCGGGTCGATCCTGGGGTCTGCAGAGGTCCAGCTGATCTGTTTCTCCACGCACCAGGACATGGCCTCCAGAGGTCTGCCCGGTTCATCCCTGTAGTCGACCCAAGGTCTTCCCGGAGGGTTGTAGTCGGAATTCTCAGGCAATCCCCAGGCAATGGTTTTCTTGGCCTGGTCGATCACTCCCGAGGTGATTCGCTCGGTGACCAGGGCCGGAGGTTTGCCGATTCGGTAGATGGTTCCTTTGAAGGCGCTGGGCAGGCAAAAAAGGATCGTTTCGATCATTTCTTTGCAGGCGGATTCCAGGACACTTCTTTCGATTTCTATGGACAACCGTTTTCCTCAAGACCAGCGGCAGCGCTGGGACCCTTTATCTAACGCGTGGTAATTTATAACTTTTTTCAGCTTTGTCAACAGAAATGAATTGACAACTCCCAGCCCCGGGTGTCAGACTCCAGTCATGTTTCCGGATGCCATTGAAATCGCTTACATACCCGACATGGACGACCCGGTGTTGATAGCGGGGTTTGAAGGCTGGGGCAATGCCCTCGACCTTTCGCGGGGGATGGTGGATTACCTCATTGAAAAGCTCGACGCCAAAGCCTTCGGCCGGGTGGTCCCTGACCTCTTCTATCGTTTTGACGAGAACCGGCCCTCCGTCGAGATTGAGGAGGGGCTTCTGAAGAAAATTACCCCCCCCGGCGGCTACCTGCATGGGGTCCAGAAACTCGCAGCAGGACGGGACCTCATTCTGCTCAAGGCTCCGGAGCCCAACCTGCGCTGGCTTTATTTTGCCGAGGCCCTCGTGGGTCTGTGTGAACACATGAAAGTCAGGACAATCATCGTTCTCGGCAGCATGTACGACAATGTGCTCCACACGGACACGGTCATTTCCGCAGTGGCCTCCAGCGAAGATCTTCTGGCCCGTCTAAAAGAAAAAGGGCTCTCCACCGTGAACTACAAAGGCCCCAGCGCGATCCACTCCACGATCCTGAACGAAGCGAGAAAAAAGGGAATCGAGTGCTTCGGCCTGTGGTGCCACTGTCCTTTCTATCTCCAGGGAACGACCCACTTTGGCTTGCTCTCGCACCTGGGCTCGCTGCTTTCGGGCTGGGCCGGGTTTCGCCTGGAAACCCAGGAACTGGACAGGACCTGGAAGGATTTGAGCAAGCAGATCCAGGGGATCATCGAAAAAAATCCGGAACTCCAGACCATGATCAACGATCTCCGGAAGTCAAAAATCAAGGGCTCGTGGGACGCGGCGAGGAAACAGGACAAGGTCATTCATCTCGAGGATTTTTTGAAACCGAAATAACAGGCTGTCGGCCTAGGCCGACAGCCTTAGCAACAAAGGGACAGAGGCACAAAGGCACAGAGTCGGTCTGCTTGATGGTTTGCTTTATATGTGCTTTGTGCCTGTCAGGGACGTTTCGATCGAGGCATCACCCTGCCGCCAGTTTCCTTTTCTTAAGCTCGTTTACAAGCTCTGGAATCGCTACTCCGGCGCTTTGGCTGATGAAGATATCGGTCACGGTGTGCGTCAGGTGGGTGCTCTCCGTGTTGATTTCGATGATCTTGGCCCCGCGCTCTTTGGCGAGTGCGGGAATGGTGTTGGCCGGCGACACGACGGCCGAGGTCCCCACCACCATCAGGACTTCGGCGCTCGAAGCCAGCTGGAAAGACCGGTTCAGGGCTGCGGGCGGAATCGCCTCTCCGAAAAAGACCACGTCCGGCTTCAGGATACTCTTGCACTCGCATCGGGGCGTTCGTTCGCCTCTTTTCGCCTCCGCGCGGTACGTCCTCCCGCACGACAAGCAGGACAGGGTGCTGGAATTGCCGTGGTACTCGATCACATTCCTGGCTCCGCCCGCCTGGTGAAGATTGTCCACGTTCTGCGTGATGATGCAATGGAGAAATCCCATCTTCTCCATCTCGCCCAGGCCGGTGTGGGCCGCGTTGGGTCGTGCACCGCTCACCAGCGCATCCATATCCCTGAGCATGTTCCACACCCGCTCAGGATCCTGCCGGAAGGCGGTGATGGTGGCATAGTCCGAAGGATCGTACTTGGACCAGAGCCCTCCCGCGCTCCTGAAATCCGGAATACCCGACTCCACAGAAATCCCCGCACCGGTCAAGGCGAGGGTCCTTTTGGATCTGAAAATGGCTTCTGCTGCATCGCGGATCAGATCGTGCATTGTTTTCCCCCATTCCCAAAGCGAAAGCCGGGATCACCGAAGCGGCTCCAGGAGGATTTTCCTCTCAGAGCCGTTGTACCCTTTGACCTTCGCTTTGAGGATCTTCTGTTCGCCGAAAATGTTGATCAGCCGGATCTCGTCCCCCTCCACTTCCAGTTCA
>JALOPA010000634.1 GCA_025454125.1 Thermodesulfobacteriota bacterium | reverse complement strand
AACAACGAAGACGCCACACCTCCATGGCAAGCTCTAGGCCATGGGTGAGGCGGGCGGAGGGCTACCGGGGAACTCGCCAAGTCATACCCAGCTGGCAGGTGCCGGCGACACCTCGCCGCCCGCCTTCGCTCGTACTGTCCCGAGGGGACCAGGAAACGCAGGAGGAGCGGCACAAAGGGTTTCAGGAAAAAAGCCACCTTCACCCCCTTTTGCCGCTCCCTTTTCATTGAAAAGAGTACCCTATACTTGATCCGATTGAGCGCACCGCTCAGGGCTTATATTGCAGCCCGAGGTCATAGATGATCTTTTTCGTTTCCTGATCGTTTTGTTTCAGCCAATTTTCCAGTTCAGCACCTGTCCGGTATTGAACTTCGAGCCCGATCGACAAAAGCTTCTGACCCAATTCAGGGTCGAGTATCGCCTTCTTGATTCCTTCGGAGAGTTTCGGCCAAACCGCTTTATTCTCCTGAAGTCCTTTGGGTCCGAAAATGGCTTCCCACGCATCCCAGCCGAACTCATAGCCCAACTCTTTGCAGGTGGGAAGATCCGGGTGCTGTTTCGAACGGTTCGCAGCGCACACGGCTAAAGATCTGAGTTTCCCAGCCTCGATCATTTGTTTGAAAGCGACCATGGGGCCGAAAGCCAGATCGACTTCGGCTGAGGCAACTCCGATCACTGCGGGTCCTTCCCCTTTGTACGCAATCTGAGTAAACTCCACGCCCGCCTTAGTCCCGAACCCTTCGCTTCCCAGGTGGGTTGTGCTCCCGGTGCCGCTGTTGCCGTGGCGGAGTTTCTTGGGGTTTGCCTTGGCGAACTCGACGAGTTCCTTGAGGCTCTTAAACGGCGAGCCGCTGGGCACGACGATGACAAAGGGAGCGGAATAAATGTTGGCCACCCAGGTGTAATCCGCGAGGCTGATTCCAGGTTTGGTGTACTGAAACATGACGGTCGTTCCGCTCTGGGCGAGCATATAGCCATCCGGTTTGGCCTCCCGCACTTCCTTGTGGCCGATCACGCCGGCACCACCCACGTTGTTGTTGACCACCACGGGAGTTCCCAACTGTTTTTCGATAAAGGGGCTGATCATCCGGGCAACGATGTCCGACCGTCCGCCAGGGGGCCAGAAGACATTATACGTGATAGGTTTCTTGGGGTACTCCTCCGCCGCCTGCACTGCTGCGACCATCCCGGCGATGACAGAGACTCCTGTCAGTAGCGCCAGCAGCATCATCACCGCCTGTGCTTTTTTCTGGCTCATTTTCATGCTTCTCCTCCTTGTTGATAGAAATAAGAGGGGATATCCCCTCCTTACGGCTCTTGAAGGCCCAGGTGTTTGGCCGGATTGACCTGAAAAACCTTTTTCAATTCCTCTTTGGTCGCACCATAGGCAAACAACGATTTAACGGTCCACTCCGTGCCGATGAGATGGGACGGATTGTGGATCTGTCCGAAATCGGATCCGTATACGAAATGATCCGCTCCCACCTCCTTGATCATCCGAACGGCATAGACAGGACCTGTTTCATGGAGCGGAAAGGCTGTGGTGCCGAGCCCTGAGAGCATGAGCTTCACGCCTTCAGAGGCAGCCTCCTTCATCTCAGCGATCAGCGTCTTGCTGTGAATGTGGGCCGGATGGATGATTTCCATCCGTTTCACGCCGACTCGCTTGGCTTCTTCGAACAGGGCCTTCGTGTCGGAGTAGGGATAATGGCCTGAACCCACGATAAGATTGCGATCCGCGGCAATTCGCAGGACCTCCGTCACTTCGGGAAGCACCTTCCCTCTTTCGTCGAGGAGTTTCAACCCCGCGCCGGACCAGTCGTCATACACGAGCCTTCGATGGTGGTAGGAATCGACCATGGGCATCCAGACATACTGGAAGCCCGGAAAACCCAGGCACCGCTTTACCGCCTCGGGGTTGATCCCACCTACCGAATAATTGAGGGTCACCCCGCCGAAGATGTCCACCGGCTTGATGCCGGTTTCATCCTGCCACTTTCGAAGGGATTTCCTGACCAGCGCAATCCGGGAGGCCGACGGTGTGAACCAGGTCTTGAACACCACAGCCCGACCCCCGGCACGGCTGTATTCCATGGCGATCTCGTCCTCCAGCAGCAGCCGGTCAAAGGGATCGGAACCGCCGTGGGCATGGCAGTCGATGACCCCGTGGAGAATGTCCAGCACGTCCTGCAGGGTGAACTTAACGCCCACCATGAACCGGGCATACTGAATATTGACGAATTGAAGTTGCTGGCTGATGAGAAAATCCTTGACCTCCTCGGTCAGATCAGGATTGTCAAATCGGACCAGAGTCTTGACCCGCTCGATGCGTGCAGGGTCCACCTTGATGGTCAGTATTTTTTCAAATGAAGCATCTTCTTTGTGCATAATCTCACTCCTCGCTCCGCCCTGACGAAAGGGAAACGCCAAGGTTTCAGAAATATCCGGTTCTTATTCCAGTTTTTCTTCGCAGTGTCAACCAGGATGGACGCCGCCGATGGAGATTCACACGGCGAAGAGCTGGCCGAAGGGAAGGGCGTCGCGGATACCGCAACGACGCAGGCAGGCCCACAGGCTGGCCTGAGTGCTTGTGATGACTGGGACGGCAAGCTCGGTTTCCAGTGGTTCAATGATTTCCATTGTCCGCCACGCCGTGCAACTGATGAAGATCCCGTCTGCAGCAGGAGTCACGGTCTCTTTGGCTGTTCGATATGCAGACAAGGGCGGTAGCAGGTTTTTTTCGTAAGAACCGATCACCCCCAGGTTCTTCGTAGAGACGACGGAAATACCCGGTACACTCGCTTCAAGGTAATGCTTTTCCCTCGTCCCCATGCCCTCGGGATAGGGGCTGATCAGGGTGATCCTCCTGAGGCCAAGGCT
>JALOPA010000633.1 GCA_025454125.1 Thermodesulfobacteriota bacterium | reverse complement strand
CAGGTTCACTCCACCCTTTTTCGAGGAAGTTATGAAGTGGGCCTACCTCAAGATGCCTGACCTTTGCCTTCCTAGGGCTGCGGCCTGAGGGGAGGCGCACAGAATCATTTGCATTCAGTCATAAAGCCAAAACCATTACTTGGTGCAGTCACCTCCTTCCCAAAGGAGCAGAGCAATATGGCTATGAAAGAAAGTGTTGGTTCGCTTAGGTTGTATTTCATAGTTGTCGCTTTGTTTGCTGGTTTTCAGAGCGCCAGTCTCCTCGTTGAGTCACCGAAGAATGTCATTGTTGTCATTGACGCGCTTCTTAGCTTTATGTTTGCTGTCGCCTATTTGTGTATAGGCATCGCATTGAGAAAATTGCTTGTTAAGTCATCGAAATTTGTCATGGGGGTGATACTCGCAAGCATGGGTTTCCTTGTTTTGGATTTCCTGTCGACCCTATTGGTCGGCCTTCCGTTTGAGATAATGGGCAAACTGATCAGATTAGTCATAGGGCTTCTGATTACCTGGTATCTCTTAAGCAATGTCAAGAGGCTATCCTATGAATTACAGTTCAGGCGAAATGCCTAGCATTGCTCTGCAACCCCTTAAGCCTCACGACGGTTGAACCTAGGTTTTAACGATAACTCAATCAAAGCCAAAGGAGGATTTCAATGGGGACAGCAAAGCACTGTTTTTCAATCTTGGTTCTCCTTCTAGTGCTATCGTATGACGCATATGCCTACGATTACACCTGGGATGACTACCGGGCTCCATTCACTCAACTCGTTGGCGTCCCGATGTACACTTCTGGCACTTCAACAGTTCATCTCGACCTGCCGGAAGATCTCATCAAGACCCGTGAAAAACTGACGCTCAACCTGGATGTTGAAAGCAACATCATTCTGAAGATCGATGCGCTGGAACAGAAGACTTTTGAGCGGTGGTCCGCCTACTGCAGTGTCAACAGTGCTGGTTTTTTCGGTAAACACAGGCTTCGTGTCAATGACCTTCCTCCAAGGCAAACGTGTTCGATCGTGATCGCTACGAAAGACCTCAAAGCCGGGAGAAACACTTTGGAGTTTTCCATGTCGACTTCGGACTCAACTGTGGATTGGAGTGGCACCTACGGCAAAGTCGGCTTTGCCTACGGGATTCACAAGATGTGGTTCAGCGAGTTTTCCGCCCCCCCTCAAGAGCCGCCGGTTCAGAAGGCCAGAGAGGCTCCACCCGCCTCAAAACCTTCTGAAGTCTATCTTGTGAAAGCGGTCAGCGCAGTCTCCGTGAGCCAGAGCGGCAAGACGTGCGGAACGTCCACAGCGACTCTTTACGTGCAGGGCAATGTGGTAAAAGCGAGTGGTCGCAGTTCATCTGGCAATGAATTTGAGGCTTCCGGGACCATAGATCCCAACGGGCAGATCCGAATCGGGGTTGCTTCCGGCAGAAACGTGTTTGCGACTTTCACCGGAACCCTGTCAAGCGATTCAGGGAGTGGCATCTGGCAAGACCAGTCCCAATGCTACGGGACCTGGTCCGCGACCAGGCAGGAGCAGGTTGAGCCGTTCAGGAAGCAGCCGCACCGAGATGTGGAGACAAGGCCTGAGACGGCTGAGAAAATCAAGCTGAGACACAGAGCCGAGAAGGATTTCAGCGATCAGAATCTTGAAAAGATGATCAGGGACCGCAATTTCTTCAACATCAAGTTCAATCCGGACGGCAGATTCCCCAATGGTCTTGTAAACAATGGGGATGGGACGGTCACGGACAAAGTCACAGGGCTGATGTGGCAAAAGGGAGGATCCACATCCGAGATGTCCTACCACGCAGTCTCGATGTTCCTGGATGAACTGAACTCGAGCCGGTTCGGGGGTTACGGGGACTGGCGCTTGCCGACAATGGAGGAGCTTTGCTCTCTCCTGGAAGGAACACAGAATCACTCCGGAAAATTCATTGACGACCTCTTTGATTCAATACAGAGTACCTGCTGGAGTGCTGACGAGAATCAAAGGTACACCGGAACGCGACGTCCAGTGCCTGTGAGGGCAGCGTTCTACGTAAGTTTTTCCCGAGGCGATACATCTGCAGGGTATGTAGAAAGGTTCCAGCCGACCGAGGGAGGCCGATGTTACGTAAGGGCGGTTCGAACGGCAGAATAAGGGGACCTTAACATGGCTTTAACCCTAAACTGCTTGACGGGACTGATCTAGAAGATTTCATCTGCCACATTTTCTAATCGTGCGCTTCCAGGAATTGCTCGAAATTTAGGTGTACGTTGTCGCTCGGGTCTCCCAAATCCAACCCCTTGACTTTGAGGGCTTATTGGGGTTGAATGCGCTTGGTATTTTCCCTTCCACCCCTTAACCTCCATTCAGGAGGTTCTTCATGGCTGGCCCCCTCAAAACGTGTCCCCTTATTCTTTGGTGGAACACTCTGCGCACTGTTAGGAGCACCGGATTGTTGCGCTTGGAATCATCTAATTTTCCCTCCGCATTCGCCCTCCAGGAGACAAAGAGATGAAGTGCCCAAAATGCCAGTTTGAGAATTTAGAGGGCCTAAAGTTTTGTGGCGAATGCGGAGCCAAACTAGAAAGGGTCTGCCCTAAATGCAATTTCACTAATCCCGCTCAGTTCAAATTCTGTGGCGAATGCGGCTACAACCTGACCTTCCCTTCCATATCCCCTAAAGAACTCTCTTTTGAGGAGAAGCTGAAAAAGATCCTGAAATACCTGCCCAAGGGCATAACAGAGAAAATCCTCTCCCAGCGGGATAGAATCGAAGGGGAGCGGAAACAGGTCACCGTGATGTTTTGCGATATGGTCGGATTCACCCCTCTCGTGGAGGTCTTGGGACCGGAGGCCTCTTACCATGTCATGGATCAGGTCTACGAAATCCTTATCCACAAGGTT
>JALOPA010000632.1 GCA_025454125.1 Thermodesulfobacteriota bacterium | reverse complement strand
GGCAAAGGCCGTGAGGATGACCACCGTCACGTTCGGGTCCGCTTCTTTGACCCTCTCAAGGACCCGCATGCCGTCCATTTTGGGCATTTTCAGATCCGTAATGACCATGTTGAAGGGGTTTTCGTTGAACAGTTCGAGGGCGCGGTGCGGATCGGACTCGGTGACCGCCTCGTGGTCCGTCTCCTCGGTGATGATCCTCTTCAGAAGGACCAGCATGTCTTTCTCATCATCGATGATCAGTATTCTGCCCGCCATCCGTTTCCCCTCTAGCTCTGCGTCAAGAGCTTGATCGTAAAGGTCGTTCCTCTGGGTTTGAGCGAAGAGGAATCATTGCTGACACAATCGATGGTTCCGCCGTACTTGGCGATGATCCCGTAGCTCACGAAAAGCCCCAAGCCGGTTCCCTCTCCCTCCGGTTTCGTCGTGAAAAAGGGCTCGAAGATGTGGTCCAGGTGCTCGGGCTTGATGCCCACGCCGTCGTCCTCGATGCGGATCACCACCTTCCGGGTGGCCCGTTCGAGCGACGTGCTGATCCTCAGCTTTCCGCCCGAGGGCATGGCCGCGGTTGCATTGTTGATCAGGTTCAGAAACACCTGCTGGAGCTGCCGGCTGTCGCCCACCACGAGCGGGAGGTCTTCGGCCAGGGATAGGCTCAGCTCGATCCCGTGCATGTCCAGGGTGTGCCGTACGACCTTGACGATGTCTTCGATGCCCTGATTCACCCCCGCGTACTCCGAGCCGCCCTCTCCGAGCCGTGCAAAACTCAGAAGGTTTTCCACCACCTGTTTGCAGTGAAGACCCTGCCGTTCGATGGTCTTGAGGTCGTCATAGGCTTGAGACTCCTTGTCCGTTTTCCTCAAGAGAAGGTCGCAGAATCCCAAAATGACCCCCAGCGGATTGTTGACCTCATGGGCAACGCCTGCAGCCAGGGTCCCGAGGGAGGCGAGCTTCTCCGCATTCACGAGCTGCCGCTCGAGATTCTTGTTCTCCGTGATATCCCGGGCAATGCAGAGCACCGCGTTCACGGCTCCTTCTTCATTCTTGAGAGGCATGAAGTTGGCGCTCATCCAGGTCGTGTGGTCCCCCAGGGAGATTTCGAATTCATCTCGAACGCTCTTGCCCGCCTTGACCACCAGCTTCACCAGCTTGAGCTGCTCCTCGGCCACCTTCTCCGGAAACAGGGAAGACAGGCTTTTGCCGACGAAATCCTCGGGACGTCCACCGAAGAAGATCGCCGTGAAACTGTTCATAGACTGGAAATTGCCGTCAAAGTCAACGGTGAAAATGAAATCCTCCGCGCTTTCCACCAGGGAGCGGTATTTCTCCTCCGATTTCTTCAACTCCTCCGTTCTCTGGCGGACCCTCTTTTCCAGGGCCCTGGACCAGCGCAATTCAAAAAAAAGAACGGCCACCGCCGCGAAGAGGATGGCGAAAATCACCAGGCCCTCCAACAGCAGCTGCCTGAGATTCCCTCGTTGAATGGCCTCTTCGATCTCCGAGGTGGGGGCGGCGACGGCCACAGACCAGATGCGGGACGGCCGGTGGGAAATGATCACCGGAGAGTAGGCAACGAGTTTTTTTATTTTTCCTGTAATCCCCCTGTGCCAGCCGGAGAAATAGATTCCTGTCCCCTCTTCTCCCTTGAGCATCTTTTCCTGCTGGATCTCTCCGATGGGTCCAAGCGGGACGTCCAGGTATTTCTCCTCGCGGATTTGCATCGAGTTCTTCCCGATGAAGTCGGTGTTGGGATGATACAGGAAATTTCCCTTCTCATCGATGAGCCAGGCATACCCTGTTTTCCCTGAACGGATATCGCGCAGAAAGGGGTTCAGAAACCAGGAGACATTGAGATTGAACAGAAGCACCATGGGAGTCTCGGCCGGGAGAAGCGTTCCCATGAACAGGCCGATGCCTTGGGGCTTGACCTGGGTCTCGGAGGTGAAGACGATTTCCTCTCCCAGGGTTTCCGGCGGGGGCAGGATCGTCATTCTCTCCGCCGGTGTCTCCATCCAGGTCCAGTGCCTGTAAGGCATGAAGGTGTACTCCCGGCGGGCATTCAGATCCAGGATCTCGATCTTCCACACCCCGCTTTCGAGCACCCGTTGGAACGACTGCTGGATTTCCTTGTAATAGGCTTCGGGATCGAACTTCTGCATGGCGAGAGCCCGCTTGAGAAGCTGGAGCTCCCGTTCGAGGAAATGAATCTGCCTTTCAATCAGAACAGAGACGTGCCGTGCCAGGGCGAGCTGCTGGTCGTTGAACTGGTCGCCGACCATGTCTCGCATCTCCGAGGCGGTCCAGAGCCCCAAGCCAAGGCCGGCTCCGAGAAAGAGCACCGCGATGCCTGCAACGACGATCAGAACCCTCTTGTTTATCCTCGGGCGAGCTTCTTTATCCATAGAAAAACCGGCAGGGCGTCGCCTCATCGCCTGGATTACTTCTTGGCATCCCGCAGGATTTCCAAAGGAGACCGCTGCGCCATCCTGGCCTGAGCCACGCGAATCTTCTCCTCGAGGACCTGCCTCTTGGCATAGGCGTCTTCGGCCTTCTTGATCAGGTCGTCCATGTTCGTCGGTTTCATCAGGTAGTCCGTGGCTCCGGATTTGAGTCCTTCCACTGCGGACTCGACCGTCGCATGGCCGGTGAGCATGATCACTTCGACCAGGGGATAGCGGTTCTTGATCGCCTTGAGGGTCGCGATTCCGTCCATTCCAGGCATCTTCACGTCCAGGATCACGACGTGGATGTTTTCCTTCTGCAGTTTGTCGAGCGCGTCCGGTCCGCTCGCAGCCGTCGCCACCTGGTACCCTTGTCTTTCAAGGAGTTTCTTGGTGGTCTCAAGAAAACGCTCCTCGTCGTCCACCAGCATCATCTTCATCTTTTCCATTTT
>JALOPA010000631.1 GCA_025454125.1 Thermodesulfobacteriota bacterium | reverse complement strand
AACCTCTCGATCGTCAATAATCCTCTGTCGAAAACAAGGCGCCACGGACAAGCACGCTTGTCCGTGCCACCGGATGATACAAAACCATTGGGGTACTGGAGTGATGGAGTACTGAAGTTGCGGTCCAGGGTCCAAGGCACACGGTGCACGGAACAGAAGCTAAACGTCTGATGGTATGACCGTTAACCGTGGGCCGTGTCCCGTGCGCCGTCCCTATCAATACTCCAGTACTCCAATGCTCCAATACTCCAATCTCTTATTCTAACTCTCCCTTGAAGGCCGGCTTCCTCTTTTCGAGAAAAGCGCTCATTCCTTCTTTTGCGTCCGGGCTGCTCATGCAGAGCCCGAAGTGATCGGTCTCCATCTGGCATCCCCTTCGAAGGTCACCGTCAAAGCCCCGGTCGATACACTGTTTTGCAGACCTCAAGGAGACCTTGCCCTTGGAGGCGATGAGAGCGGCGGTCTTCAGGGTCTCTTCCCAGAGTTTGTCCGCAGGGAAGATCTTGTTGACCAGCCCGATGGCCTTGGCTTCCTGGGCGCTGATCATCCCGCCGGTCATGCACAGCTCCTTGGCCAAAGCCTTCCCCACCAGTCTGGACAGTCTCTGGGTTCCGCCGAAGCCGGGGATGATACCCAGATTGATCTCAGGCTGCCCGAACTTGGCGTTCTCGGAGGCGTAGATGAAGTCGCAGGCCATGGCCATTTCAGCCCCTCCGCCCAGGGCGAACCCGTTGACGCAGGCAATGACCGGGAGAGGAAAATTCTCAAGCCGAAAGCCGAGTTCATGGCCCTGTTCCGACCAGCTTCTTGAGGCCAAGGGCGACAAATTCACCATATAGGAAATGAGGTCCTTCTCGATCTCATCCAGAGCCTGGTTCGTCTCTGCCACCAGCTGGGGGTTGATCGCGTTGAGCGCCTTGGGCCTGTTGAACTTGATGACCCCCACGTTTCCCTGTTTCTGGAAAATAACGGTTTCGTAAGCCATGGGTCTCCTCCTACACTCTTTCCAGCACCGTGGCCATGCCCTGACCGCCGCCGATGCAAAGGGTGGCGAGCCCGAGGCTGTGGCCTTTTCTCACCATCTCGTTGGCCAGGGTGAGAAGGAGACGGGCGCCGGAGCATCCGATCGGGTGGCCGATAGAAATTCCGCTCCCCAGCACATTGGTTTTTTCCATGTCGCACTTGAGCTCCCGGATGCAGGCGATGGCCTGGGAAGCAAAGGCTTCGTTGAGTTCGATGGCGCCGAAATCGTTGATGGTCAGCTTCTCTCTCTGGAGAATCTTGCGCACCGCGGGAATCGGACCGAGCCCCATGTAGGCGGGATCCACGCCGCCCGTGGCATAGGCCCTGATCTTCACGATCGGCTTGAGCCCAAGTTCCTTGGCTTTGGTGGAGGACATCACGAGAAGCGCTGCGGCTGCGTCATTGATTCCGGAGGCGTTGCCTGCGGTCACCGTGCCGTTCTTCTTGAAGGCCGTGGGCAGTTTCGCCATCTTCTCCACGCTGGTGTCCATGGGTCTTTCGTCGGTGTCAAAAACCAGCGGGTCGCCCTTCCTCTGCGGGATCACCACCGGCGCGATCTCCTGCTTGCAGATTCCGTCGGTGATGGCTTTCCGCGCTCTCTGATGGCTCAGGGCCCCGAGCTGATCCTGCTCTTCCCTGGAAATGCCGTACTTCTCGGCAATGTTCTCCGCCGTGAGCCCCATGTGATAGCCGTAGAAAATCTCGAAGAGGCCGTCGAAGACCATGAGGTCCACGAGGTCCACGTTGTTCATCCGGGCGCCCCAACGCGCGGCCGGCAGAGAATAAGGGATGAGGCTCATGTTTTCCATTCCGCCCGCCAGCACGATCTCCGCGTCTCCGGCTTTGATGGACTGGGCGGCCAGCGCCACAGCCTTCATGCCTGAGGCGCAGACCTTGTTGATCGTGAAGGCGTTGGTCTCTTTCGGGATGCCGGCCTTGATCATGGCCTGCCGGGCCACGTTCTGACCCTGGCCTGCGCCGACCACGTTGCCCATGATCACTTCATCGATCCGTATGGGCTTCAGGGAATCTGCATAGTCATAGGCTTTCTTCTCCAGATCGATCATCCCTTTGCCCTGGAAGGGGTCCGGAGCGAATCGGGTCTGATCTTCCGTCGTCACAGGCTTGAGGCCTGCTCTCTTCAAGGTCTCTTTCAACACGAGGGCACCCAGGTCCACAACCGGTGTCGATTTCAGGGTGCCGCCGAAGGATCCCACAGGCGTCCTCACGCCCGCCACAATCACTACGTCTGTCATCTTCTTTCTCCTTTTTTTAATTTAGGTCACGAGTAACAAGTCCGTCCCTGCGGGACTGACAAGTGACAAGTCAAATCGTTTCTGCTCACCACTCGTTACTCGTCACTTGTTACTCGTCACTGTTCATTATACACCACCAGCGTCACCGCCTCGCCGCCGCCCAGGCACAGGCTGGCCTCGCCCACCTTCAAACCCCGGTCCTTCATGGCATAGATCAAGGTCGTGAGCACTCTGGCGCCGCTCGCACCGATCGGGTGGCCTAGTGCCACGGACCCGCCGTTCACGTTCACCCTTTCCGGATCAATGTTCAGCACCTTGTTGATCGCCACGGACGAGGAGCTGAAGGCCTCGTTGATCTCGTGAAGATCTACGTCCTCGAGCTTGAGACCGGCCTTGGCAAGCACCTTGGGGATCGAGTAGATCGGCGCCGCGAGAACATACTTCATGTCAATCCCCGCCGCGCCCTGGGCTCCCACCCGAACCATGGGCTTGCATCCCAGCTCCTTGGTTTTTTCCCTGGCCATCAAAACCAGGGCAGAGGCTCCGTCGCTGATTTTGGAGGCATTGCCCGCGGTGACGGCCCCGCCCTTCTTGAAGGCAGGCGCCAATTTTGCCAGGGCCTCCCGGCTCGTCTTCGGCGGCCTGAGCGGGATTTCATCCGTGTCAAAGACCTTGGGCTCACCTTTCCTGGAGGGGATCGTCAACGGGACGATCTCTTTCTTGAACTTGCCCTGTTCAATGGCCTTCCAGACCTTCTCGTAGGAGCGGAAAGAAAACTCGTCCATCTCCTCCCGGGTGACCCCCCATTTCTCGGCGACGAGTTCCGCGCTCATGCCCATGTGGAAATCATTCACGTGGTCCCAGAGCCCGTCGTGGACCATGCCGTCCAGGACCCGGCTGTTGTTCATCCGGTAGCCGGTCCTTGCCTTGTCCAGAAGATAGGGGCAGAGATTCATATTCTCCTGGCCCCCGGCCACAACCACGTCCGCATCTCCGCACTGGATGGCCTGAGCCGCAAGCATGACCGCCTTGAGCCCTGAACCGCAGACTTTGTTCACAGTGATCGCGCCCACCTCCCACGGAAGACCGGCCCTTACCATGGACTGCCGCGCCGGGTTCTGTCCCAGGCCGTGAGGCAGAACGCACCCCAGGATGACCTCGTTCACATCCTCCTTCTTGATTCCTGCCCTCTGAATCGCCTCTTTGATCACATGGGCGCCCAGATCCGTGGCAGATACACCGGCGAGCGATCCGCCAAAGTCGCCTATGGCGGTTCTGCACGCACTCACGATGACAACCTCTCGCATTCAGGACTCCTTTCTCTTCAGACAAACGTTGCAGTCAAACAAAAGGACTATACAAAGAGAGACGAATTCAAGTCAAGGCCTAAAAAGAATGCCTGGAGTGCGCTAACTGTGCATAGCGAAAGGGTTTCCGGATCATGATGAAGCTTTTTC
>JALOPA010000630.1 GCA_025454125.1 Thermodesulfobacteriota bacterium | reverse complement strand
CCCGCTGCCTTCATCTCGACGCTCACACGGCCTCCAGTGGGTGAATACTTGATGGCATTTTCAACCAGGTTGGAGAAAGTCGTTTGCAGTGCATCCGCATCTCCCCACAAAGGCGGCTCAAAGGAGAAATTTGTTGCGAGGTGAAGGTTCTTTTGTTCCAAAGTCGGTGTCATCCTGCTGAGGATCCCCTCCATCAGGTCCACCGGATTCACCGGTTGAAAACTCAAGGGCTTTTCCTTGAGGTCAAGCTTGGAGAGCATCAGGATGCGGCCGATCAGGGCGTCCAGCTCCTCCACGTCCTCTCGAATCTCATTGAGGTATCTGTTCAGGTCTTTGTTGTTCTGTTGCTCCAGCTTCTCCCTGAGCATCTCCTCGGCAATGCGGATCCGCGCCAGGGGTGTCCTGAGTTCATGCGAGATGTGGGCCGTGAGCTCTCTGCCCCCGCGAATCATTTTCTCCAGCCGGTCCGCCATATTCTTTTCACTTTGGCCCTGTGCAACAGATCCCCGTCTGCAATGCGCTGGGCCGAGTGTCTCAGCTCGTTGATCGGTTTAGAGATGAACCTCGAGACAGGGATCACAAGAAGTGCGATCACCACACCGATCATTCCCAGGCCCCAGCCGAATCCTTCTTCCGGATGGGCGGGTTTCCGTCTGACAAAGAGCACATGAAGCTCGGCGCTCTTTTCCGCTTCAAGTTTGATGGGAATAACTGCGTAAATCTTCGGGCTTTTCTTGCGCGCATGATACAATCTGAAATGGCCGAAATCCTTCCATTGCCCAGAAGGGAGTGCGATCTGCTCCTTGGGCGGAGCGCCGGGTAAAGAGGTCGCCACCACTTGACCGTCCGGTCCTTGCAACCAAACCTGCGCACCCAGAGCCTCCCCCAAATCGCGGATGAAGTCCTTCAAGGGCTCGTTCTTGGATAAGTCGGCGTCCGGCGTTGCCCCGATCTTGCCGTCAATGGCCTCCTTGATCACCATGACCTGAGCCGAGGCATAGTGGTCGAATTCCGACTGGAAGTATCTGCCCATGATGATCCCGAACAGGGCAAAGATGAGGATTTCCGTCACGATGAGGATGACAAGAAAGGAAAGGAATATCTTGATGTAAATTTTGCTCGGTTTCATGTTGAATGCACGAACATGTACCCGCTTCCCCAGATGGTTTTGATCCGCTTGGGGGACCGTGGGTCTGGTTCAAGCTTAGCCCTCAGCTTGCTGATATGCACATCAATGCTTCGATCAAAGGCCATGAAGTCCTTGCCTTGCGCCATGGTCATGATTTGATCACGGCTCAGGACGCGGTTGGGATTCTCCATCAGCACCTTGAGCACCCGGTACTCCGTAGAGGAGAGGGCGATCTCCTTTCCCTCCATCACCAAAGTCTGTCTCGCCTTGTCGAGCACGAGATTGCCTGCCTCCAAGCGCAGCCCTTCACTCTCCTCACCGGCCGCTTTCATTCCCGTCTCCAGCCTTCGCAGCACCGCTTTTATCCTCGCAAGGAGTTCCCTGGGGCTGAAGGGTTTCGGAAGGTAGTCATCCGCGCCCAGCTCCAGTCCGACTACCCGGTCCGCTTCCTCTCCCTTGGCCGTCAGCATGATGACCGGGATACGGGAGGCCGCCCGGATCTCCTTCAAGACCTCCAGGCCGTCTTTTTTAGGAAGCATGACATCCAGGATGACGATCTCCGGCGATTCTTTCCTGATGGAGTTCATCACGGCTTCACCGTCTGGGAGCGTGAGAACCCGAAATTCATAGCCCTCCAGGTATTCTTTAATCAGCCTGCGGAGCTTTTCGTCATCGTCGACAAGTAGAACCCTTTTGCCCATGGATGTCACCTCTTTTTACAAACTTTTACACACCCTTAACACTTGTTCACAAACCCGCTCCATGGCCGCTGCGGGATGATGCCTGTTTCAGGCTTGATCAAATCTTGATCCGATACACTCGGATGGATTTCACGATGTTCTTGACCGTGTGCTCTCCAATGTATTCGCAACTTAAAGGAAGTTTGTTTTCGATTTCATCATAGACCGTTCCGGAAACAGCAATGCCTCCCGGGTCAGCAAGTTTTTCGATTCGCGCAGCGATATTCACGCCGTCGCCGTAAAGCTTTCCCCTGTCGATAACCACGTCCCCGAGGTTCACGCCGATGCGGTAATCCATTCGCTTGTCATCGGGAAGGTCTTTGTTCCTGGCGCACAGATTCCTTTGAATCTCCACCGCGCACTCAGCCGCATGAACGACGCTTCCGAATTCGGCCAGCAGGTTATCTCCAGGAGAGTCCACGACTCTTCCGAAGTGACTCCGAACATGGGAAGCGATCAGGCTTCGGTAGTCCTTCAGGGTTTGGATGGTCCACATCTCATCGCCGGACATGAGACGGCTGTAGTCCTTCACGTCCGCGCTCAAGATCGCTTTGAGCTGGCGCTGGATGCCCTGAGAAGTCGCGCCCTGTGCATCAGCTCCAGCCAAACCCCGAGACGGTATTCTTCGCACCACAGCCTTGACCCTGGCGAGCAGCTCACGGGGATTGAAGGGTTTTGGAAGGTAGTCATCGGCCCCCAACTCCAGGCCCACGATGCGATCCGCATCGTCACCCTTTGCGGTCAGCATGATCACGGCCACGGAGAATTCCGCACGGATTTCTTTCAGCACCTCCAGGCCGTCTTTTCCTGGCAGCATGATGTCGAGAATGACGATGTCAGGGGATTCGTTCCGGATCGTCGAAAGCACAGATCGGCCGTCCGGAAGGGCTTTGACTTGAAATCCATACCCCCCCAGGTATTCCGTCACCAGCCTCCGAAGCTTTTCGTCATCGTCGACAAGCAGAACCTTGTTCCCCATAAAGGCGTCCTCTTTTTACAAGCTTTTACATCTTTTCAACATTTTTTTACAGACCGGAAAAACCGTCTTTACAATTCAGCGTTACTCTATTCTCAAGCTTGTGGGAAGACCAACAAAACACTCAGTGAAAGGAGGACAAAACAATGAGCAAAAGGAAGAAGATGATTATCGGAGCCCTTATCCTGACCCTCACGGTTGTCGTCGGCATCGGTGCCGCCACGGTCTGCGGGCCAAGGGGCACATGGGCCAGAGGATTTGGTCCCGGCTTTCACGGCATGGGATGTCACCCCGGACCGCACGGGGAGGACATTGCTGATTTCATTCTATGGAAAATGGATCGGCATGTGAAGGAATTGAATCTCAACGACGCTCAAAAGAAAGAGTATGAAAAGAGCAAGGAGGAGATCAGGGCCGAAATCGCGGGAGTCATTGAAAGGAAGAAAGCCTTCCACCGGATCGTGCATGAGGAGATGGACAAAGAAAACCCGGACATCGCCGCGCTGGCCGGCCTCATGAAAGAA
>JALOPA010000629.1 GCA_025454125.1 Thermodesulfobacteriota bacterium | reverse complement strand
GGCCGAGAATAAACTCCGTCACCGCCGCCCGATCGTTTACGGGGCTCGTATTCGGCATGCAGGCCAGAGCCGTGAAGCCTCCGGCCACCCCTGAGAGACTTCCTGTGGCAATGGTCTCTTTGTGCTCGTAGCCGGGTTCCCTCAGGTGCACGTGCATATCCACAAGGCCCGGCACCACCATGCGGTTCCGGGCGTCGACCCTCCTGAGCCCGGGCCCGAAGTCCGAAAAGATGCCGGGAGGAAGGAGCTTCACAATCCTCTCTTTTTCAATCAGAAGATCCCGCGCCTCCACACGGTTGAGGACAGGATCGACGACTTTTCCCCCTTGAATCAAAATCGCCACAGCCCAGCCCCTCGAAGGATTCTGCGCCCACCCGGTCTCACCACGGAGACACGGAGGGCACAGAGAAGAGTTTCTGTTTGTCACGCCTCCGGCGGGACAAACAGAAATATTCACTCCTTAAACCTATCCCAATGCGATGGTGAAATGTAAAGAGGCTATTTTCGCCTATCGGTACCTCCCGATAGGCGAAAAGACCCCTCTGTGAACTCTGTGCCTCTGTGGTGAACAAAAAAACCTCCTTGTGGAAATTCCGCCAAGGAGGTTTTTTATGCTTTGGGTGCCAGCACTCACCATGTGCTCATGCCGTTTCCTTTTCCGCGCTTTCCGCCTTTGCCACTTCCGTCTTCTCAGCGGGCCGGCCTTGTTCTTTGGGCTTCGCCTCTTTCTTCTTCTTTGCACCGGCCTTGTCGGCGGTTCCTGAGCCGGCTTTTCCCTTTTTCTTGCCCTTCTTCTTTCCTTCTTCCTTAAGGAGCAGCTGGACGATGGAAATCAGGGCGCCGTCTCCTTTGCGGTTCTCCTTCTTGACGATTCGGACATACCCGCCCTGGCGGTCCATGAAGCGATCCTTGAGCTCGTCGAAAAGCTTGTGGACCACTTCTTTTTCCCGGATCGTGGAGAGCGCCTGTCTGCGAGCGTGCAGATCTCCCCGTTTGGCCAGGGTGATCATCTTCTCCGCCACCTGTCTCAGCTCTTTTGCTCGCGCATCGGTCGTCTCCATTTGCTCATGCTTGAACAACGAGGTGACCATGTTCCGAACCATAGCCGAACGATGGCTGGGCGCGCGTCCAAGATTTCTTCCTGCTTTCAAGTGTCTCATGGATCTAAGCCTTTTCTTCCTTCACCGACTCAGCCGGCGAGTCCGTTTTTTTCGGTAAGGGGAAATTGTCGAGTTTCATGCCCAAGGAGAGTCCCATCTCTTCCAAAATGCCCTTGATTTCATTGAGAGACTTCCTGCCGAAGTTCTTGGTCTTGAGCATCTCGGCTTCTGTTTTCTGCACGAGTTCTCCAATGTAGGTGATGCTCGCGTTTTTCAGGCAGTTGGCCGAACGCACCGAAAGTTCGAGTTCGGACACGGGTCTGAAGAGATTGGTATTGAGCTTCTCTTCGTCTTCATGTTGTTCCGTTTCCAGCGGTTCAGGCTCTTCCTGGAAATTGATAAAGGGTTGCGTCTGCTCTTTGAGGATTTTCGCCGCATACGCGACCGCATCCTCCGGGGTGACGCTTCCGTCCGTCCAGATCTCCAGAGTCAGTTTGTCGTAGTCCGTGATCTGGCCCACCCGGGCGTTGGTGACGACGTAGTTGACCTTTTGAATGGGGGAAAAAATGGCATCCACAGGAATCTCCCCGATGGATTGTTCCCCGCTCTTGACCGTCTCTGTGGAAAGATAGCCCTTCCCCATCTTCACCACCATTTCCATGCCCAGTTTGGCTTCCTTGTTCAGGGTGGCGATGTGCTGCTCGGGATTGAGGATCTCCACGGCTCCGTCCGTCTCGATGTCCTGGGCCGTGACCGCTCCCTCTCCCTCTTTCGACAGCCGGATCACCGCCTCTTCGGACTCCACCAACCTCAGCTTGATCTGCTTGAGGTTGAGAATGACATCCGTCACGTCCTCTCTCACCCCCGGAATGGTGGAGAACTCGTGGACCACGTCCTCGAATTTCACGGACACAATGGCGGCCCCCTGCAACGAAGAAAGGAGGATTCGCCTCAACGCATTTCCGATGGTAATGCCGAAACCTCTCTCGAGGGGTTCACAGACGAACTTGCCGTAGGAAGGGGTGCGGCTGTCCTCCTCGATGGAGATGCTCTTCGGCTTGATCAACTCTCGCCAATTTCTTGTTTTTAGATCTGTCAAAACAGGCCTCCCATTAAGTGATTACTCTGGCCCTTTGATCGGCCCGACAGGGCCGACATCCCTCAGTCCGGTCGCTTCCTACCTCAGAGAAACAGGTTCAAGGTCATCGTTCAAGAATGCCCTCTTCAGAGGCCGCCTGCCTACTTGGAGTAGAGTTCCACGATCAGGTTTTCCTGGATGGGCATGGTCAGTTCGGCGCGGTTGGGAACGGTTTTCAGGATGCCCCTGAATTTGTCCTTCTCCACCTCCATCCAGTTGGGGATTCCCCTGCGGGCCACCGTCTCCATGGCTTCCAGAACCACAGGAATCTTCCTCTTGTTCTCCCTGACTTCAACCGCATCGCCCACCCGCACCTGGTAGGAAGGGATATTCACCTTCTTGCCGTTCACGACCACGGTGTTGTGACGCACCAGCTGGCGCGCCTGGGTTCTCGATGAGGCAAACCCCATGCGGTAAACGACGTTGTCCAGCCGGCACTCCAGCAGGATGAGCAGATTGGTGCCCGTGATTCCCTTTTGCTTTTCCGCCAGGAAATAGTATCTCCTGAACTGTTTTTCCAGGAGGCCGTAGATCCTCTTAACCTTTTGCTTTTCTCTCAGCTGCAACTGATAGTCGGAGAGTTTGCCGCCTCTTCTTTGCCCGTGCTGGCCCGGAGCGTACGGTCTCCGCTCAAAGGCGCACTTCTCCCCAAAGCAGCGG
>JALOPA010000628.1 GCA_025454125.1 Thermodesulfobacteriota bacterium | reverse complement strand
AAACGTTGGGCTCGGTCATAGTCGCTGGTGACGATCGCTTCCGTGTGGTTGGAGCTGTAGGTGTCGATGTGATCCAGGGCCTCGTCCATCCCCTTGACCACCTTGACCGCCAGGATCAGATCCAGGAACTCTGCAGGCCAATCCGAAGGTTCCGCTGCCTTGGCGTCAGGCATGAGGGCCAAAGTTTTCGTGCACCCGCGGATTTCCACCCCTGCGTCGCGAAACCGCCTGAGCATGGCCGGCAGAAACCGGTCTGCCACACCTTCGTGAACCAGCATGGTTTCCATGGCGTTGCACACGCCCGGCCGCTGCACCTTGGCGTTGAAGCAGATGTCGGACGCCATGTCCAGGTCGGCGAACTCGTCCACGTACACGTGGCAGACGCCTTTGTAGTGGCGGAGCACCGGGATCCGCGAGTGGTCTGTGACAAAGCGGATCAGGCCCTCGCCTCCGCGCGGGATGATAACGTCCACGTCGTCTTCCTGCTGGAGAAGAATCCGGGTCGCTTCCCTTTCCGTGGTGGGGATCACCTGGATCGCTGCCGCGGGAAGCCCTGTCTCCTGCAAGGCTTCTCCCAGGATCTGCCCGAGGATCAGGTTCGATCGAATGGCCTCAGACCCTCCCTTGAGAATGACGGCGTTCCCGGCTTTGAGGCAGAGGCTTGCCGCATCCACCGTGACGTTCGGCCGGGATTCATAGATGAATCCGATGACCCCGAGAGGAATCCGGACTCGGCCCACCTGAAGCCCGTTGGGCCTCTTCCACATGCCGGTCACTTCGCCCACAGGGTCCGGAAGGGCCGCCACCTCGCGGAGCGCCTCGGCCAGGGACTTCAGGGTCTTGGCATCGAGGGTCAGCCGGTCCAGCATGGCCGGGCTCATGCCCTGTTCCTTGGCGAGCGCCAGGTCTTTCTCGTTCTCCTCCCCGATCGCCTTTTCCCTCTGCATCAGCTTTTCGGCCATGAGCAGGAGGGCCTCGTCTTTCCTCGCTCTTGGCGCCCTGCGGAGTTCCCGGGAAGCGGCTTTCCCCGCCCGGGTCATGTCCTGGACGATCTTCTCTAAAGACATACCGTGTCCCCCTCTTCCAGGTTCCGGGTGATGACCAGGTTGTCCCGGTGGATCACCTCGTCGTCATGCTTGAACCCCAGGACGGATTCGATCTCCGTGGTTTTCAGGCCCATGATCTTCCGGATGTCGCCCGAGTCATAGTTGACCATCCCGACGCCCAGCTCTTCGCTCCACTCATTGACGACGACCACCGAGTCGCCGTGGCCGAACTGGCCTCTCACCTCCCGGATCCCTGAGGGCAGCAGGCTCTTGCCGCCTCCCAGGAGGGCCTTCTCCGCCCCTCGGTCCACCACCAGTTCGCCCTTGTGGGCCTTGGTGAAGGCGATCCATCGCTTTCGGCTGCACAGGGCCACATCCTGAGGAAGGATGAGAGTGCCCACCTCCTTGCCCTTGAAGATCTCTCCCAGAACGCCCGGTCTCGACCCGTTGGCGATCACCACAGGCGCTCCGGCCAGGGAGGCTTTCTGGCCTGCCTTGATCTTGCTCTCCATGCCGCCCGTGCCCAGGTTTCCCGGTTTTGAAGCCGCGAACTTCAGGGTCTCCCGGCTCACCCTTCCCACGACCTTGATCAGCCTGGCATCCCCGTTGGTCCGGGGATCCTTGTCGTAGAGACCGTCTTCATTGGTGAGCATGACCAGGAATTGCGCGTCCAGCAGGTCGGTCACCATGGCGCTCAGGCTGTCGTTGTCGCCGAACTTGATTTCCTCCATCACCACCGTGTCGTTTTCATTGATGATGGGAATGATTCTCCAGGACAGGAGGGTGAAAATCGTGTTCCTCGCATTGAGGTACCGGCCCCGGTGGTTGAAGTCGTCCCGTGTGATGAGGATCTGTGCCACTCTCTGGCCGTGGCGGTCGAAGGCTTTTTCCCAGGCCAGCATGAGGCTGCACTGGCCCACGGCCGCAACCGCCTGCTTCTGGGAAATGGAATCGGGCCTCCTGGTGAGGCCGATCTTTTTCATGCCCGAGGCAATGGCGCCTGAAGAGACGAGAACCACTTCGATGCCTCTTTGCCACAAGTCATAAATGCCGTCGCTCAAGTCGTAGAGCACCTTGCGGCTCAGTCCGTCCCGGCCTGCGAGCACGGCGCTTCCGACCTTCACGACCACCCGTTTCACGCGCTTGAGGAGCTTCTTTCTCGAAACGCCCAAGACATCATCGTTTTCTAGACGGACCATGGTGACATTTCCTGAACAAAGCGATCTTGAGCTCCTCCAGCCCTTCGCCGCTGAGCGCCGAAACAGCATAGGAGTCGAACCCCAGAGCCTTCAGAGCCTTTTGCACTTCTCTTGCCTCCCGGTGTTGAGGGGAGTAAAGGTCTATTTTGTTGATGACCACCACCTGATCTTTGGCAGCCACATTCACATGGTAATCCTCCAGCTCTTTTCTCACCACAAAAAAATCCTCTAAAAGGTCTTGAGCCGGGGAATAGGTAAGGTCCACCACGTGGACAAGGAGCCTGGTCCTCTCGATGTGCTTGAGGAAGCGGTGGCCAAGCCCTTTGCCTTCACTGGCCCCTTCCACGAGGCCCGGGATGTCGGCCACGGTGAGTTTCTTGTCTTCCCCCAGGGTCATCACCCCCAGATTGGGGCTGAGGGTCGTGAAGGGGTAGTCGGCGATCCTGGGTTTGGCCGTGGTGAGACGGGACAGAAGCGTGGATTTTCCTGCGTTGGGCAGTCCGATGAGCCCGATGTCCGCAAGAGACTTGAGGGAAAGCCTGAGCCGTTTCTCTTCACCGGGAATCCCCGGCTGCGCCATGCGAGGAGCCCGGTTGGTGGACGTGGCAAAGTGCTGGTTCCCCTTGCCTCCCTGGCCTCCCTCCAGGATCAGGAC
>JALOPA010000022.1 GCA_025454125.1 Thermodesulfobacteriota bacterium | reverse complement strand
AGGACGAGTGTCGGGATGCTTTTTTTGTTTTTGAATAATGATACGTTCGCGAAAAGTCCTCTGAGCCGTCACCCCGGCCCCCGGCTTTCGCCGGGGCAGGGTCGCCGGGGTCCAGAAGTCCTTGAAAAACCTGGATTCCCGCCTTCGCGGGAATGACAACCCTTCGCACGTCACCGTGATTCCCGCGAAGGCGGGAATCCAGCGGCGTGGGTTTGGAAATAACCACTTTGGATGGTCACACCCTTGAAGCCGGGTGACCGTCCTTTCGTTAGAAAGAAGGATGCCTATGAAAGTCGTTGTTCAGGACAATCAGATCGAGAAAGCCATTCGGGATCTCAAGAAAAAGCTCACCAAAGAAGGGTTCTTTTCCGAGATCAAGGAACGTCGCTTCTATGACAAGCCGAGCGTGCAGAAAAAGAAAAAGCAAGCCAAGGCCGCAAAGAGGCGCCGCAAGAGAATGAGAAAGGTGTATTAAGGTCCAGGGACAAAGGGACAGAGGGTCAAAGGCACAAAGGGTAAAGACAAAAAAGAAATCTTCTGCTTTGTCCCTCTGTGCCTGTGTGCCTATGTCCCTTGTTTTGCTTTGTCCCTTTGTCCCTCTCTTCTGCTTTGTGACTGGATCGTGTCTTTCCCTCGCTCCCCGAGATGGACAATACCTTCAATGAACTCCTTTGCGGCGGTGATCTTTGATTGCGACGGCGTGATGTTTGACTCGCGCCGGTCCAACATCAATTTCTACAACCACCTGCTTTCCCATTTCGGGCTGCCTCCGCTCAGGGAAGAGCAGGTGGCCTACATTCACATGGCCACGGCCGACGAGTCGGTTCGTCACGTTTTCCAGGGCACTCCCTATCTGGAGCAGGCCCTCGCCTACCGTTTTCAGCTGGACTACACCCCCTTTATTCAAGACATGGTCCCCGAGCCGGGGCTGAAGGAGCTCCTGGCTTTGCTCAAGCCCAGCTGCAGGCTCGCCGTTGCCACGAACCGGAGCAACACCATCGGCAAAGTTCTCGATTCTTTCGGCCTCACCGCCTATTTCGACCTCGTGGTCTCTTCTCTGGACGTGGCGAACCCGAAACCGCACCCTGAACCGCTTTTCAAGATTCTGGATTTCTTCTCGATCCGGCCCGATCAGGCGCTCTATGTGGGAGACTCGACCGTGGACGCTCAAACAGCAAAGGCAGCGTCCGTTCCGTTCGTGGCCTACAAGAACCGGAACTTGGACGCTGCCTTTCATGTGGAACAACTGCTGGACATTGCCAGCGTTTGTGGTTTGCCCTAGGATTTAATTGAGGAGGCAACCACAGAGGGAGTCAGGAAAATCAGGAGTTCCGTTTTCGTGTTCGTGAGCCGCTGGGCCTTGAAGAGCCATCCCAGGATCGGAATGCGCCGCAGGCCCGGAATCCCCGATTCGTCGTTGCTTTGGTTCTCCGTGAAAATGCCGCCGATCACCACAGTGTCCCCATTCTTGATCATCAGCTTCGTGTTGAGAGCTTTTTTCCGAATCCGGTTCACGGTGGGGGCCGTGTCGTCGGTAACCTTCACGTCCATGGTAATGAAGTTGTTGTAGCTCACCGTCGGCGTCACCTCGAGAGACAGGGTCGCGTCGATGGTCGTGGAGGCCACGTTTTCCGTCGCCGGGATGATGATCGAATCGCCTCGGCTGATGGTGGCGGCCTGGCCGTTCATGGCGATGACCTTGGGCGCCGAAATGATCTTCGTCTTGCCTTCCGATTCCGCCAGTGCGAGCTTAGCATCCAGAACCATCGCGGTCAGGCCTGACCCGCTGAGAGTGGAGAAAACCAGGCCCAGATTGGGCGCCCAGTCCGACGGCGCATTGGAAGTGAAGGTCGGGCTGTTGAGCTTTCCAGGGGTCGGGAAGGTGGTTCCTGTGCCGCCCGGAGTCACCGGGTTGGCGGGAGTCGTGTCCAGAGCATCCATCGTGGTCCACGGAACCGTGGTGTCGCTTCGCCTCTGAACCTGGAACTGATCCCACCGGATGCCCAGATCCCGGATAAAGTCGTCCGTGGCATCCACGATCCTGGCCTCGATCATCACCTGCTTGACGGGCGTGTCGAACTGTCTGACGATCCCTTTTGCGATCTGGACATTCGAAGCGATGTCCGTGAGGATGATCGTGTTGGTCCGGCTGTCCGTGCTCAGCTTGCCGCCGCGGCTCTTGCCGGTTTCGCTCAGCGCCAGGAGGGGCAGGATTTCGCTGGCCTTGGCAAAATCAACCGGAATGTACTCGGTCAGAAGCGGTTCCAGCTCTTTTTCCTTTTCCTTCTCCGCGATGATCTTCTTCCTATCCGCCTCGATCTTGGCCTCAAATTCCTGGATCTTGCGTCTTTCTTCCGCTTCGATCTGAGCCATGGCGGCCTTGGTGGTCACCCAGATCACGTTGCCCTGTTCCCGCTTGGCCAGGTTGTTGTTGTCCAGGATCAGATCCAGGGCCTGATCCCAGGGCACATCCTTGAGCCTCATGGAGACGATGCCCTTGACCTCCGGGCCCCACACGATGTTGAGGTTGCTGACTTCGCCGATCAGGCGCAGGATGTTCGTCACGTCCGCGTTGACGAAGTCCATGGTCATCGGGGCTCCTTTGTAGTCCTTCTTCATTCCGGGGATGCCCGCCGGCGGCGCGGGAGGAACCGCTCCCGGCTGAACTGCAATCACTCCGGGCTGGTCGGCTCTCTGCTGCAGCGGCATGAGGGTCACCGCCGCAGCCTGACCTGCCGGGGCTTGAGGCGCCGGGGCCTGAGCCGGCTGCAGAGGCACAATCTTCCTCTCCGGGGCCTTCACGGCTGTGGGGCCGAAGTCAATGGTAATGGCGCTCTCCGTCTGTTTGACATGGAACGGCACCATTTCCCTGAGCGTGATGGCGATGGAAACGTCTTTCTGGGACAGGGACGCTTTGACCCACTCGACCGCGCCTTCAAAGTACTTGGAGTCCATGTGCCTCATGATCAGAGGCGGAATGGTGGCTTCGGGCACCTTGAGGACCAGAATTTTGGGCCCCTGCTGATTCAGGTCGTACTTGGTTTTCTTGTCCGTAGTCACGATAAGACGCGATTTCCCCTGTTCCAGGAGAGTGAAATCAATCCCCAGGACCTGGGTCAGGGCGCCGGGAGTGTCCCTGAAGAAAATCCTCGGTTCTGACGGGGTGACGGCGGTTCCTTCACCGCCGGCGGCTTTCTTCTCAAGCGCCTGCGCCGAAGCGGTCAGCGGCTTTTCCGGAGTCAGGGTCAGAGCGATCACATTGCCTCTCGGCTCCGTCTGATAGAGCACGGGTTGGGTCGTGTTGATGACTGCCCGTGTCGTCATCATCTGGGTCTTTCCCTCTTCAATGAGGATGTCTTTGACCCCGGCGTTGTTCACGTCTTTGACTCGAGGCAGAGCGCCGGCAGGCACGCCTCGAATGTCCAGGACGACTCGAGGGGGATCGAGGAGCTTGAAGGCCGTGTAGAAAACCGGTTCTGAGTTGACAATCTCCACAACCGTCTGCTCTTGAGAGGGCGTCACCTTGATGGCCTCTATCACCGGGGCTGTGGACTTCTCAGTGGCAGCCTGGTTATCGGCAATGGTATCGAAACCGGCACACCCCCAAAGGGTCAACCCTGCCGCTGCGACACAACCCAAAGAGAATACTCCCCTTTTAAACAGGCTCCGCATTTTCCCCATGGACTTTCTCCTTAGTCTTAAATTCCCGTCCCTGCTTATCCTGATCTCCGGCCCTTTCAAACCCCGGAACGACTACATCAACGACGGGAGCTTTTTAGCGATATCCTTGTACTTCACCGTGCCCTTGAAATCCTTGTACTCTTCCCGGATAACCACTTCCTTATCCGTAATCCGTTCAACAAACCCACCGTTGGTCCCGATGGCCGTGCCTTTCTGGATCACATGGCCCGTGCCTTTGGAATCCTTCACCATGGCATAGTTGCCCTTGCCCCCAACGACAATGGCGATCAGTTCGAGCTGGGACAGATCGAGAGTCTCCAGGTAGGTTTTGGGTCTCCTTTTGGCTTTCTCCTCCATCTCTTCCTGCTCGGCGATGAAAGATTTGAAGGGATCCGTCTTGCCGGTGGGGTCATAGGTATACTTCGACTGATCCTTTTTTTCCTCTTTCTTGGCTTCCGCAGTCGCAGCGGTCGTGTCCTTTTCGATGACCTGTTTCAGCGGCCTCGGCTCTTTGTAAGCCGTGTCCGAAGGAGCCGCCAGGGCACCCGAAGCAAAGAAAGAGAACACCAAGACGGGCAATAGGCTATTTCTTAGGTTGCGCTGTTGCATCGGTTTCACCCTTGAATCTGTAAGTTACGGCATCAAACCGGGTTGTCAGTGTCGTTGACCTTTCCTTTTGAGGAGCCATGGAAACGTTCAGGATGTTCACAATTCGCTCCATTTGCCCCACTTTGTCGAAGAAGATAGCCACGTTGTGATAGGTCCCGCTCACCTCAATGGAGACGGGTATTTCCATAAAAAAGTCCTGCGCCCTTTCCCGCTGGGGGCTGAAGAGGAGGAATTCCAGCTGGGAATCCGTGCCGAGCTGAGTGATCGATTTCAGGAGACTCGGGATTTCTTTGGTGTTGGGAAGAAGCTTCAACGCCTCCTGGAACTGTGCGTCCACCTCGGCGTATTCCGCCTCGAATCGCCTCAAATTGGCAGCCCTCGCCTTGGCCTTGTTGATTTCCGTCTGGAGTTTCGCGATCTTTTCCTCGGTTTGCGCGATCTCTGTGGAATAGGGGTCATAGATGAAGTACCAAAACGCCACGACCAGAACCACAATGGTCCCTGCAAAGATCGCTATCCTGATGGGCATCTTTATCTTTTCAACTTTTTCGAACAACGCACCTGTCTTCATGTCCCACCGGTCCTCTGGCTGATTGGTTAAGGTTTCTTGGCCGCTGGAGGCGCTGCCGGTTTTTCCTTGAAAGCATAGGTCTTGGCTTCCAGGACGAAATCCGCCACGTTCAGTTTGTATTCCGGAATGGTTCTCAGTTTCGCGCTCATCAGGTCCACGGCGGATATGTAATCCGATTTCTCAAGGTTCGTCATGAACAGGGCGATCGTTTCATTGTCCATTGCCGTCCCCGTCAGGGTCAGGCTCCCCTTGTTCTCCTTCATGCTGCTCACCCACAGCTTTTCTCTGGGAACGGCCATGGCGATTTCGTCCAGAAGGTGGACGGGCCCGGTCTTGTTCCTCTCCAGTTCCCGAATGACGTCCAGTTTGGCCCTGATCTCCTTGATCTTCTTTTCCAGGTCGCCGATTTTCTTGATGGTGGCCTCGTAGCTCTTGAGCTCTTTCTGTTTGGCTTCTTCGTCGGCTTTGAGACCGCTCAAGGTCGTCGAGAGGTTGATGAAGCCCAAGCCCATCAGGCAGAGCACGCAAATCACGCTCAACCCGTAAATCATGAGCTGCCGTCGGATGTTCTCCTTTTTCCTGGCTGCCCTGAAGGGCAACAGATTAATGCGTATCATTTGTCACCAATACTCCTTAGGGCCAGGCCCACCGCAATGGCCGCTTGAGGGGCCATGTAGGTGAGGTATTTGGGATCAAACATCTTGTCATTTACCTGGAGATTGCCAAACGGGTTCAGTTCCACGACAGGAATCTCGGTTTCCAGCTCAAGGTATTTCTGAAAGCCGGGAAATCGGCAGGATCCTCCGCTGATCACGATTTTTTCGATGGACTCGTCCGGGTAGGTGGTGGCAAGGAAGTCGAGGGCGCGCTTGATTTCATTCACCCAGCCGGAGATGACCGAAGTGAAGATCTCCTCCAGGGCACCCTTGTCTTTGTGGTCGATTTTGGTTCCTCCCAGTTTGATCTTCTCCGCCTCCTCGTAGGACAGGTCGAATTTCGACATGATGGCTTCGTTGATCTGGTATCCGCCGTAGGAGGAGTCCCTCGTGAAAATAGAGACGCCGTTCTTGATCGCGTTGATCCCGAGTTCTTCGGCCCCCACGTTGACCAGGGCGTAGCAGCCGGAGATGTTCTCGCTGCTCAATTCAAAGGCGTTCTGAAGCGCGAAGGCGTCCACGTCCAGAATGGCGGGGCTGAGCCCAGTGAGGTGGAGCAGGCTCACGTAGTCTTCTACAATGTCTTTCTTGGCTGCGACAAGCATCACATCCATCAATCCCTTATCTCCCTTGTCGCCTCTGTCCCCTTCCCCCTTTTTCTCCGCTCCCCCCTCCTCAGGAGGGCTCAGGATCTCGTAGTCAAGGTTGACATCGTTGATATCAAAGGGAATGTATTGCTCCGCTTCGTCCTGAATACTCGCGTCAAGCTCCGCCTCTCCCCGTCTCTGAATGCTGATCTTCTTTACAATGACCGAATATCCGGAAATGGAGGTGACCACATTCTTGTTCTTGATCTTCAGGTTCTTGTAAAGAGTCTTGATCGCAGAGGACACGATTTCCATCTCCTTGATGGCGCCCTCCACGATCGCATCCTGCGGGAGGCCGATGATCCCGAAATTCTTCAGAATCCTACCTTTTTTCGTGTCCTCAATCTCTACGAGCTTAATGGCGTGAGACCCGATGTCCAGTCCAACCAATTGATTTTTTTTCGATGTAGGCATAGGTGCCCCTCAGTCAATCCTCGGGAAAAATCCTGTCTTTATCAGTTAGGTTGTAGCCGAGAGCAAGAATGATCTTTCTCCTCGTCTCCATTCGACAGCTCTTGCCCTTTTCGATCCTATCGATGGTCAGGGGCGAAACCCCTGCTTTCCGGGCCAGCTCTGCCTTGCTCATCAGGAGCTCCTCCCTGATTTCCCTCACGATGTTCTGTCGCAATTTTTCCTCCAGACTATCGGTTTCCTGATCGCAACCTTAGCAGCTGGCCTAATATCATATATAAATGGCCATATTTGTCAAGAAGTTTCAGATAATTAAACTAAAATGGATATAATTTGTATATGTATAGTGTATAATAGAATAAAATGACACCACAGCTTGTATGTGCCCTTTTTTACTATGCATCGGTTGGACCTGTGCTCTTCTGAGAAAAAGAACCCACTCCCCGGTCACCGTAACATGGGTGGTTATACGAAAGTGCAGCAAGCCTCGGGTTCTTTGGTCTGAAAAATCCCTTTACAAAGTCTTTGTTGAAGGTTTACATTCGGCGTTTGTGTGAACGCCAGCAAGCGGGCTGCCGTCGCTAGTGTAGTGTCTCGACCATTTCTTGTCATCTCGACCGGAGGGAGAGATCTTTTAACTCCGCTGAACGATAAGATTTCTCGCCTTCGCTCGAAATGACAGAGCTGTAAAGGCTTCACTGAGACGGTGCACTGGTTTTGTTTAGGTCGTCGCTGGTCGGCGGTCGTCTCCTGGTTTCCGGCGGTCCGCGGTCGGCTGTCGTTTTTCATAGGAGTTCTTCTTGGAACAGAAGGCGGAAAAAATAAAAAGAAAGAGTACCCTTAGGGAGTATGGAGAAGCAGCGGTTATCGCGATTCTTCTCGCCCTGTTCATCAGGGCGTTTGTGGTCCAGGCCTTCAAGATTCCTTCGGAATCCATGAAGCCCACCTTGCTGGTAGGCGATCACATCCTAGTGAACAAATTCATTTACGGGATCAAGCTCCCCTTTTTCCAGACGACCCTCATTCCGATCGGCTCACCTGACCGGGGAGACATCATCGTCTTCATATACCCTGAGGATGAGAGCAAGGATTACATCAAAAGAGTCATCGGGCTTCCCGGGGACAAGCTTCAAATCCAGGGCAAGCAGATTTTCGTCAACGGCCTCGCCTTCGAAGACAAGTACGGCCGCTACGATGACAGGGTGGGGAACTCCATCAGACCCCCGGACGGGAAATGGGACGTCCCAAAGGGTCACTATTTCGTGATGGGGGACAACCGCGACCACAGCGCAGACAGCCGGTTCTGGGGATTTGTCCCTTCACAAAACATCAAAGGCAAGGCGTTTATCATCTATTGGTCCTGGCCGAACTGGGACCGGTTCCTCCATCTGGTCCGGTAGACCCTTTTTCTCTAAGCTCGGCGGCCATGAGAATGGTTTCCAGGACTTCCCTGTGAATGTCCTTCTTGTGGACCTCGTCGAGAGGAACAAAACAGATATCGCTCGTGTCGGAACCGGGCTGCGGCTCCCCTGAAACTCTCCACCCCCAATAGTCGACAATGACATAGTGGTAGCGGATGCGTTTTTCTCCGTCGTAGAGAATCCGGTCAAGAACTCTGATCAACCCGCCCACTTCGATTTCTATTCCGATCTCCTCCCGGATCTCTCGCTTCAGTGCGTCGACGACCCTTTCTCCGAGCTCGACCGCTCCACCCGGCAGACTCCATGTTCCTTTGGCCGGCTCCTGGCCTCGCTCGGCAAGAAGAACCGTGGCCTCGTCAAAGATGACGCCTCCTACCCCCACAATGGGCGATTCCGGATACTCTCTTTTCACTCTCCATCCCTCCTATACAATCCTATGGCCCGGAGAGAGTCGATCCGGGCCCAGACCGGGCTCAACACGTCCGCGCATCAGGCAGAGAAGTTCCCCGTCAAGACTCTAATGCCGGCAGAGGCAAGGTTCTGAGCCGCGCCAGCTCTTCCATGCAGGTCAGATCATAGCTGATCGGCGTGATCGTGATCCTCTGCTCCTTGAGCGCCCTGGCGTCCGCATCGGGATTTCCCTCCTCGAGGGGAGTTTCTCCGGAGAGCCAGTAGTACACGTTGCCCCTGGGATCGATCCGGCGCTCAAAACTCTCCCTGAATCTGGCCACGCCCTGCCTGGTTATGGAGATCCCGCCGATCTTTTCCGGCGGAAGGGCCGGGATGTTCACGTTCAGAGCTGTTCTTTCCTTCAATCCGTTTTCCCTGATGTAACGAATGAGCTCGCGGCTGAACCGGGCGGCGAAACGAAAATCCGGCTTGGCCCGAGTGTCCAGAGAGATGGCAGCAGAAGGTATGCCCAGAAAAGCTCCTTCGGTAGCGGCGGAGACCGTACCGGAGTAGAGCACGTTGACCCCCACGTTTGCCCCCAGGTTGATCCCTGAAAGAATCACATCCGGTGCAGCCTCAAGCAGCTCCTGCACAGCGATTTTGATGCAGTCCGCAGGGGTCCCCTTGACACCGTATCCGAAGAAGCTCCCGTTTTTGTAGACTTCCAGGACCCGAAGGGGAGAGGCGAGGGTGATGGCGTGTCCCACGGCGGACATTTCCGCGTCCGGGGCCACGACGTGAACCTGGAAATCGCTTTTAAGTTCCTGATAAAGAGCCCTTAGGCCGGGCGCGTGAATTCCGTCGTCATTCGTCAAGAGCACTCTCATAACCAAACCTCGTTCAGGGATTGCTATAGCATGAAAGGATGGGTACGTGAAGGGCTTTGTCGGAATACGACCACTGACCGCCGACCACCGACGGCCGCAAAAAAACAGCCCAAGGACGACCATCGACCGCCGAATACCACCACTGACCGATGACTACCGACCGATGTTCTTAACGAACTGGAGTGATGGAAAATTGGGGTACTCAAGTATCGGAGAGACCTTGTCCCGTGCTTTGACCCGCCGTCCCTGGGTCGGGCCTTGTCCCTTGTACCTTGTACCTTGCACCCTGCACCTTCTTCGATGTACCTTGCACCAGCTTTTATTTGCCTCGACTGCGGGATTGCGGTATACATGAAGTGCTGTCGGATGAAGACAGGCACAAAGGCACAGAGCGACAAAGCAAAACAAGGGGCATAGGCACACAGGCACAGAGGGACAAAGTAGAAGATTTCTTTTTTGTCTTTACCCTTTGCATCTTTGTCCCTTTGTCACTTTGTCCCTTTCCTGCTTTGTGCCTCTGTGCCTCTTGCCCGCCCTCCGTCCGGCGGGTTGCCGATTGGTCACTGAGTTCCGGAGCGTCATGGAAGAATCGAGTCGCAAAGAAGAAACTCGAGAAGCCCTTTATCGCCGG
>JALOPA010000627.1 GCA_025454125.1 Thermodesulfobacteriota bacterium | reverse complement strand
TCTCTCCTGAGCTCTATTTCAATCCTTCCCTCGTCCGGGGTGTTTTCAATGGCGTTCTTCAGAAACCCCTCGCACACTTTTTTCAGGACCTTTGGATCCATTTCGGCACAGGGGCCCACATCGATCTTTTCGACGATCTCCAGCTGTCTCCCCTTCATGGACACGCGGGCTTCCTCACAAATCCGGTGGGTAAAGGCGTCAAGGGCGATGGGTTCCGTCTGCCCCTCCTCGACTTTCTGAAGGGAGTCCAACCGTTTGATGATGTTCCGTCTTACGGCCTCAGCGCCCTCCTGCAAAGATTCCTCTCCCAGGTCGTCGAGGAAGGCGATGGCAGCATCCAGGAGATAAAGAATTTTTTCTTTTTCCTGCACAGGCCTTTCGTTCAGGATGTCGTTCATTTTCGTTTGGAGGCCCGTCAGGCGCTTGACGCTTCGTTTCCCTCTTTCGATCGCCTCGTAGATCCTTTCGATGTTTCCTTTTTTCAGGTCTTCCGGAATCCTTCTCAACACCCCCTCCAGGATGGAAAGGGGCGTGCCCAGCTCGTGGGACAAGTGATGGATGGCCCTTTCCTTGGCTTTCTCCAGACGCTTGACCCCGGTAATGTCTCTGGCGATGCCTCTGAAGCCGGCAGGCTCTCCCCTTGGATTGCGCACCAGGGAAATGGAGGTCTCGACGTACCTCTTCTCGCTGTCTTTCCGGATCAGCTCCCAGCCTAGAACCTTGGCGGCTTCCCCGGTGCGAAAAACCTGGTTGAACGTTTCAAAGACCTTCCCGGAGGTCTCCTCGCTCATGTAATCCCTGTTGTTCATGCCGTGGAGCTCTTCCGACGGATACCCCGTGATTCTGCACAGCCCCTCGTTGAAAAAGATCAGGTTTCCCTGCAAGTCGACTTCAAAGTATCCATCCTCTATGCTTTCAAGGATGTTCCTGTATTTCAGCTCACTGGTCCATGAGGCGTCTTCCTTCTGGCGCTTCTCGGCCGCTTCTCTTCTCAAGGCTTCATGGGCCTCAAAGAGCTTCTGGGTGAGCACCTGCACCTGCCGTTCCAGGGCCGGGGAGGAGTCGCAGAGGTCTCTTTCCTCCACCAGGCTTCTCACCCTTTTTTCCCGCAGCCTTTGAGCACCGGCTCCGGCCGGCCTTCCCAGTTCCTTTGAGGTGAACTTATCCGTGTAGAGCATGGCGCCTCCATCTAAAAGGTTGCTGAAAACTCCTGCAGTGCAGGCTTGGAGCAGTTTTGGGGTAGCTGGCTTACCGTCGGGCAAGCGGAGGGCTTCACGCTCGGACGGCGGTCCTTCCATCCGACGAGACGGCCCCGTCGCCAGCGGTGGTGGGCAATCGTCAACCCGATATTCACCCGCACCGGTTGTTCCGCTACGCACCCCATCTCTGAATGGTCCACAAGCCTGTTTTACGGTCGAATGGGCGGAAATCCTTGTCCGGATGCCGAAGACCCCTAGGGCAAGACCCTATTGAGGATTCCCAGGGGATGCCCGTCAAACAGCAAGAAAATTGCCCCTGGCATCGGAGCATTTCTGGTGGTAGTATGGCATGGATCTGGTGCCGGTTCTGTGAAGTAGAGCACAATTCTCGTGTGATTTGTTCACCGAACCGCCCGGTGCCGGTATGCCGCGAAAAGCTTTAGCGGCTCGTTTCCCGGCTTGAACTTTGCTGCTTGGGCAATTCTACTTTCAGGGGGGCGGCTGATCCATGCTTCGAGAGATTCCTCTTTTTTCTCGCCTGGACGACAAAGCTTTAGGGGATTTGGAAAAGGCGGCCATCAAGAGGGCCTATCCGAAGAACACGATCCTGATCAGCAAGGGAGACAAGAGCGACCAGCTCTTTGTGGTTCTCAAGGGGAAGCTCAAAGTGGCGGTCACGGATGCATCCGGCAAGGAGATCATCATGTCCCTCCTTGGCGCAGGCGACTACTTCGGGGAAATGGCCATGATCGACGGGGAATCCCGATCGGCCACGATCGTGACCACTCAGGCGAGCGACGTGCTGACCATCAGCAGGGACGACTTCCATCGAACCCTCCTGTCCAGCCCGGAGCTGATGTTCGAGCTGTTGAAGGTCCTGGCGAGAAAGGTGAGAATAGCCACCGACAAGCTCGAAAGCCTGGCTTTCGAAGACGTGTACGGACGGCTGGTCAAGCTCCTGATTCAGCTGGCCAAGCCACGGGACGATAGGTGGATGGTGGAGGAGAGTTTGACTCACCAAGAAATAGCCAACATGATCGGCTCTTCAAGGGAAATGGTGACGCGAATCCTCAAGGCCCTCACGAGCGGCGGTTACATTTCCGTCGACAAAAAGCGCATTACGATCAAGAGAAAATTCCCTGCCTCTTTCTAGGAGGCCCACCTGCCATAGACTCACGACAGCACCACCTTGAAGATTTCCAGCGGCTCCCTGAGACCCCGTATCTGTAGCGGGCCCAGACTTTCCACTTGGAGTTCTGTCCGCACTTGGCGGACGGTCGTCGCACTCACGAGAATGTCGGTGCCGAACTGCTTGTTCAGGCTCTCGATACGAGAAGCCAGGTTGACGGCCAACCCGGACAGGGAGTAGGAAAGCCTGTCCGGACTGCCGATGTTCGCCGCAGTGACCTTGCCGGAATGAATCCCGATTCCATGGCTGAGGCGGGGAAACCCTTCAGACGCCAGTCTTTCATTGACGGCGTTGAGTTGCTGCCTCATCTCAAGGGCCGCTCTCATCGCCAGTTCCGGGTGGTTTTCGACAGGAAGGGGTGCCCCAAAAACCGCCTGAATGGAGTCACCCGCGTACCTCAGAACAACCCCTTTGTGGTTTTCGATGCAGTGGACCATGGCCTCAAAATAGAGATTGGTGATCCGGACCAACTCCTTGGGCGGCGTTGATTCAACAAGCGGGGTGTAGTTTCTCA
>JALOPA010000626.1 GCA_025454125.1 Thermodesulfobacteriota bacterium | reverse complement strand
GATGCCCTTTTCCTGAGCTTTTTGCATCAACGCTGAAAACCCCTTTTTGGAAAGCGTCGCTCCTGTCGGATTCGAGGGCGAATTGACCACCACCAGTTTGGTTTTCTCATCCATTCGATCCACAATGGCCTCGGCATCGATCACCCAGCCACCCTTCTCTTCCAGCGGGTAGTGTTCGACCAGAGCGCCTTGCCTTTCCGCCACCGTGCGCATCACCCCCCATCCCGGGTCAGGCAGCAGCACTTTGTCCCCCTTCTCCAGAAGGATTCTTGCAGCCAGAAAGATGGCCTCCATGCCCCCCACAGTCATGAGGATGTTGGTCGCCGGATCTATCTTGCCTCCAAAGCGTTTCTCGACAAAAGCGGCCACCGCCTCCCTGATCTGCGGAATCCCGTTGGTGGAGGTGTAGAGGTTTTTCCCGCCCTGCATGGCCTTGACCGCAAACTCGATGAGCTCGGGCGGAGCGTCGAATCGGGCCTCCCCGGCTGAAAGGCTGAGAAGGTCCTTTTTCACCTCCATCATCCTCATCATGTCTCGCATGGGTGAACTCTCGGATTCCTTGACCACCGGTTTCAGCCGCTTCAATGCCTTGTTCTCTTTCATGACCTGTTCCCCTCGCTTTCTTGCACTCTGCTTGTCCAGTGGACACAGCTTTTATCGCAGGACCTTGAAAACTTCAATATTAAACCCATGTCCCGGCTCTTGCGTCATCTGCCGCCTTGACGGTTGCCCCGCTCTCTTGTATACCTGCTTAGCCTTTCATCGCCGGCTCCGCTCCGTCTTGACCGGGTCACCCGTCTGTAGAAACCCCCGGCGCAACGCATTCCAAACCAAAGGCCCTAAAAAGCCGGATGGAGCGATGAGCGCAAGGCAAGAAAGAAACGACCCGCAAACATGGCAGATCCTCATACCGCAAAAGCAGGGCAAGATCTCCTGGAAATCAGAGGCCTCAAGACCTATTTCTATACCCACCTGGGTGTGGCCAAGGCTGTGGATGATGTTCACCTCTCGCTCAAGACCGGGCACATTCTCGGTCTGGTCGGCGAATCCGGATGCGGCAAGAGTGTCACGGCTCTTTCTGTGCTTCGGCTGGTCAAGCAGCCGCCCGGAAGGATCGTCGACGGACAGGTGGTCTTTGAAGGCAGGGATCTTCTCAAACTGCCGATTTCGGAGATGCGGAACCTTCGGGGCAACAAGATCTCCATGATCTTCCAGGAACCCATGACCTCTCTCAACCCCGTGTTCAAGGTGGGCCACCAGATCGCAGAGGTCTTCAGGCTGCATCGGGACGCTTCTCCTCGCGAGGCCATGGATCAGGCTGTGGAAATGCTCAAAAGAGTGGGGATCCCTGCTCCTGAAAGGAGAGTTCACGACTACCCCCATCAGTTGAGCGGGGGGATGCGGCAGAGGGTGATGATTGCCATGGCCCTGTCGTGCAACCCCAGGCTCATGATCGCCGACGAGCCGACCACGGCTCTTGATGTCACGATCCAGGCCCAGATCCTGGACCTCATGGCCAAGCTCAAGGAGGAGATCGGCACCTCCGTGTTGCTCATCACCCACAACCTGGGCGTTATCGCCGAAATGGCACAATCCGTCGCCGTCATGTATGCGGGCAAAGTCATGGAGATTGCAGGTGTCCTGGATCTTTTCAACTCGCCGAGGCATCCCTACACTTCCGGCCTCCTGAAGTCGATCCCGAGACCGGACCTTGCGGAGCAGAGAGGAAGGCCCCTTGAAGCGATACCGGGAGTGGTCCCCGGGCTCATGAACCTGGCGGAAGGGTGCAAATTCAGCAGCCGGTGCAGCAGGGTGTTGGAACGCTGCCCCAGAGAAGAACCCCCTCTATCGGAAGTGGCGCCCGGACATTATTCTCGCTGCTGGCTGGTCCAGTGAAGGAGACAAGGTGGACCGCAGGGAACTGGTGAAGCTCACAGAGGTGAAGAAACACTACCCGATCAAGAAGGGGGCTTTTGGCAGGGCCAAGGCCTTTGTGAAGGCGGTGGACGGGGTCACCTTGTCTATCTTTGAAAAGGAAATTCTGGGGTTGGTGGGAGAGAGCGGCTGCGGGAAATCGACCCTCGGCCGGTTGATCATGCGGCTGGAAGAGCCGAGCGAGGGCAGCATCTCCTACGTGGGCAAGGAGATTACCCGGATCAAGAGAGAAGACCTCAGGCGGCTGCGGGAAGAGATGCAGATCATCTTCCAGGATCCCTATTCGTCTCTGAACCCTAGATATACAGTGGAGCAGTTGATCAAGGAGCCCTTGGTCATCCACAACAGGGGCAGCCGGCAATTCATGAGGGAGAGGGTTTCTCTGCTTACCCGGGAGGTGGGGTTGAAGGAGGAACACCTTGGCCGTTATCCCCACGAATTCTCCGGCGGTCAGCGCCAACGCATCGGCATTGCCAGGGCCCTGTCCCTCCAACCGAGGCTCCTCATCTGCGATGAGCCGGTCTCAGCCCTCGATGTTTCAATCCAGGCCCAGGTCATCAACCTGCTCCAGGAACTCCAACAAAAGCACGGGCTGACTTACCTCTTCATTTCCCACGACCTGTCCGTGGTAGAGCATCTGTGCAGCCGCATCGCCGTCATGTACCTTGGAAAGATTGTGGAACTGGCGGAAACCCGGACTCTCTACGAGAGCGCCGAACATCCTTACACCAAAGCGCTCCTTGCCGCATCCCCTATTCCGAACCCTAACCTCAAAAGGGAAAGAATCATCCTGCAGGGCGATGTGCCCAATCCCATTGCCCCCCCGTCGGGCTGCGCTTTTCATCCCCGCTGTCCGGCGGCCAAGGCGAAGTGCTCAGCGGACACGCCTTCCCTCGCGGAAAGGGCTCCTGGTCACTGGGTGAGGTGCTTCGAGCGCTGACAGCGTCGCCGCCTACTTCTTCCTGCCTGTG
>JALOPA010000625.1 GCA_025454125.1 Thermodesulfobacteriota bacterium | reverse complement strand
CCCGCCCCGAAGGGCTGGCCACCAAAACGCCCACAATGTTGGCATCCACAAAACTCCGGAGGCGTCTGTGGGCATCCTGAAGTGACTGTTCCGATGCCCGCCTGGCCTCGGATGCTTCATTCAATGCGGCGCGCACGGTTTCAATTTCGGCAATCCCCAAGCCGCCGCTGCTCAACGGCGGTATATCCGAGAGGCCCGCTACCGCCTGAGCCAAACGCCGGCCCACCAGCCGCCCGCCCACGACACCGGCCAAGGTACCAACGAAAATAATGATCCCCAAGGCAAGCCCAGCTGTGAAAACGGGTGCGTGATATACCTCCTTTGGCACCTCAAGAACAACCGACCATTGCGAAAGAGCGGACTTGGCAGTGAAGCGTTTATTCAAAGCGCTGTCGTCCGGTTTGTACTCGAGGCCAGGCGGAGAACGGCGTGTCATGACTTCCTTTTTGCCGTCCAGCAACGTCACCGACCAGGCGGAGGGAAGAGCCAACTGCTGGAGTCGTTGCTCAAACCGGCGAGTCTCAATAAGACTGAGCAGAAGAAACCGTATTTGCCCTTCCCGGCGCACGGGGACCACCACGGCGACCAAGGGTTCTCTTGCGATCGGCCCCAAAAACATGTCTCCAACCGATGGATTTCCAGTCTCCAGAACAGCGGGTGCAGCCGCGTGACCTCCTGGTCTGGGCAATGGAGGCAGCGATTCTCCGAACGGCAGTCGAGTGTTCAGGATCATCTTCATAGAGGGATCAGCGAGAACCACATGACCGCCGAAATTTTCCTTATACCCCACGGCCTCGCGATAAAATTCATTCCACCGGCTGGTGTCGTCTAATAGCGGCGAAGCTGCGAGCACCTCAAGACCGGCAATTTGCGCTTCTATTTGGCGGTCGATCACACTCACGACGTTGTGCACGCGGTCTGCCGTAGACTGGTCGAGTTGGGCTTGGAGGGTATAGACGTCGTTCACGGCGAGATAGACTGCCAGCCCCACAAGCGGAATCACAGTGATCCAGATTAAGCGGGACAGGAATGTACGGAAAGGAATTGCTCTTCTGTGCTTTTCCATATTGATTCGCGGCATCGGTTTCTTCATTTCCTGCCTTCCGCCTCCCTCTCTTCCTCCATCTTGTCATTCTCGTTTGTCAGGCCGCTCCTCCACGCTTAGAATACGTTGAGTTTCTCCTTTGGAAGTCCAGAGGCTCGTGGGGTTCGATGCCGGAAATGGAAAACGATATGACAGCGAGGTTGTTTCGCGTTTTTGAAGGCACGTCGAATGGCGGGAGATAGGGTGAGAAGAAGATCGACCAAGCCGGACAATCCCTTGCGCCGGACAATCTCAAGCGGGTCACAGTCTCCTCCTTTCCACTCCCAGAAAGTGTCGGATTTAATCCACAGGAGGTAGAGCAAGGTGATGGCGGAATCAAAAGACTCTAAGAAGATTCAGATAGATCCGCTCTGCCATCATCTGCAATTGAGCAGCGATATCATAAGGTAAGGGAATTGGTTTGCTAACTCTGCAAACGGTATTGAGTATGGTCCTATAATACCACCTTCCAGAAAACAGTCAAGAGGAAGGGCACCCTTTTGACGAATAACCTTCCCAATTCAGATAAGTTGCTATGCGCTGCAAAGGATGGAGTTTGTTCAGAAGGGAGATACCCTGACGATTTTTGCACTCAAGGTTCAGGGTGAAAGATCTTGGAGAAATGCTCAAGGAGCCTTTCGGTCACCTGTTCCATGGAAGGTGGAGTCCCAAGGACATCCTCCATGGAGGTGGCTTCCCTGTCTTTGAGCCCGCAACCATGGATCAGAGAGAAGTGTTCGAGCACAGGGGAGACATTCAGGGCAAAGCCATGCATGGTTACCCATTTGTGGATGCTCAGACCGATGGCAGCGATTTTCTTGTGACCGATCCAGACGCCTACGTGCTGAGGATCACGGCCGGCGCGAATCGAGAAATCATCCAGTGTCCGAATCAGCACTTCTTCCAGGTCTCGGACATACCGCTTCAGATCCCCGCCTCGTGAACTGAGATCGAAAATCGTATACCCCACAAGCTGGCCTGGCCCGTGATAGGTGACGTCCCCTCCCCTGTCCACGAAATAAAGAGAGATTCCCTTGCGATGGAGTGCTTCACGGGAGATGAGGATGTTCTCGATATTGCCTGCTTTACCCACCGTGATGGTAGGCGGATGCTCCAGCAGCAGCAAGGTGTCACCAATCTCCCCTTCCACCCTTTGTTGTTGGAGCTTTTTCTGTAATGGGTAGGCGGCCCCATACGCGACCGCTCCGAGCCGCCTGACCTCGACACGGTTCCGTGTGAGGAGAGGGGCGTTTTCGTAAGGCGTGTTTTGCAGTTGGTTCGCTCTCATTCTATGGGAGATAGATGGCTTGCCCCATCGCATCTCTTGCCGCTTCTGCGATGGATTCGCTCAGCGTTGGATGGGGGAAGGTGGTCTGGGCCAGTTCCTCCAGAGTCATCTCCTGCTGAATGGCCAGCACGGCCTGGCCGATCATTTCACAGGCGCTGTCCCCGATGATGTGCACTCCCAGGATCTCGCCGTAGCGCTTGTCCGCCACGACTTCCACCAAGCCGTCTGTTTGCGCCGTCATCATCCCAAAGGTGTTCATGGACAGGGGTGCCGCTCCGGTGACGACTTCATACCCCATGCCTTTGGCTTCTTTTCCCGTAACGCCCACTGTGGCGATCTGGGGGCTCGTGAAGATAACCCTGGCTACCGCTCTTTCGTCGAAGACCCTGTTCACCCCCATGGCGTTTTCTGCGGCCACCAGCCCGGCCGAGGAGGCTGCATGGGAGTAATGTTTCTTTTCAGGCCCTGTGAGGTCGCCGATAGCGTAAAGTCCCTTCACCCCTGTTTCCATTCTCTCATTGACCTGGATAAAACCG
>JALOPA010000021.1 GCA_025454125.1 Thermodesulfobacteriota bacterium | reverse complement strand
ATCGGATCCACTCTCCACCTTGTGTTCTCCAAGCCCGGAAACCGGACTCGGAGGCTCAAAATCCTCCGAAGCTAAAATGTCCTTCTTCATCCTTACTCCTTACCCCCAGGCCTTTATTTAAAACAGGGAAGATCTCTTCCCTTTTAGGAGAACTCATCTTGAGTTCTCCACGAAAACTCCAATTAAACTAACTTTCTCGTCTTTAACTAAGCATTATCTGTGCCAAAGATTTAAAGCTCTGATAATGCATACCTTTTGATTTTGACCTTAAATTATAGTGAACAAAGAGTTCCGATGCAAGAGATAAAAGAGGGATAAGGCACAAAAAGCGACCTAGGGAGGTCGCTTAATCCTTTGAAACCTATTTGAAAAAGCCGACTGCGAAATCCAAGTTCCGATCCTGGGTGGATCGGAACTTCCAATTCCTATCTCCATGGACCTTGCGTTCCGGCGGTGATGACGCGAGCTGCTTATCGGGTATCATCACCCCTCGCCCCCCACGCTGGGGGAGTGGGGAGGGTGAAGGGCGCCCACTCACCAAAAAAACAAACCGTGTTTGTCTAAGGCTCTCCTGAGGATCTGTGTTGGGGACCTCTTCGGAGGGGGGAGCGTTCTTGCCGCTACGTCACGCTACAGGGGTTCACGGCCTCTGTCGGCCGGATAAATCGCTGCGCTCTCGTTAGCCTCGCTGACCGTGTATTTCCTTATCCTGACGATCTTCTTGCCCTCTTCCTCCCGCACCACGCCTGAGGCCTCCACCTCCTTCCGAATGTGCAGGAGAAGTTCAGGACCCTTTCCCTTGGGGTCGACTTGGTACTCATTCTCATCGTGAGAGGAGATGGCAATCCCTTTAACATTTCCCTGATCGTCCCAGGCCGTGGGAATAACCACGCCTCGGATCTTGCTCACTTTACTTGGACCCTTAGCCAAGAATGCACCGCCTTGTCTTTATGTTTAAACCGATAAGATACTTAAAGCACGAGTTGTGCCAAATCCCCTATCTCTCACGGAAAACGCGGGGGGAAAAAGACGGGAGTTAATTAACTCATTGAAAATGCAAGATATCATCAGGAGACAACCTCTGAACCTGGGCCTGCCTCCTCTCCTGGAAAGCCACAAATTAGAAATAAAAGAGTCCATTTCGAGGCCCTTCATCGGAACCCACGGTTCCGCCTTGGCCCCTGAAGAGCGACATTAGGCTGAAGAGGATTTGAAATCTTCTTTCCGTATCGCGTACTTCTTCATCAGCTTGTGGAGCTGCCGGGTGGTGATCCCGGCTGCTTTGGCAGAATCCTTGATCTTCCCCTTGTGTTGAATCAGCTGCTCCTTGATGTAATTCTTTTCGATGTGTTTCAAGCCTTCTTTTCGGACTTCCGAGAGAGTCCACTTGGTGTCCACGGCCACGGTGGGCGTCAACCCCTCGGCTTCGAAAAGCTCGCTCGGAAAGCTTTCCGGCTTCATAATGGGCGAGGTCTCCAGGATGTAGGCTCTCTCGATCAGGTTTTCGAGCTCCCGGATATTTCCAGGCCAATCGTACTGCTCAAAGGCCTCCAGCACCGATGGATGAACGTGATGGATGGCCTTGGCGTTGAATTTGTTCATGCGCCGCAGAAAGACATCCACAAAGTGAGGGATGTCTTCTTTTCTCTGGCGCAGGGGCGGGACGACGATGGGAAATACATTCAACCGGTAGTAGAGATCTTTTCGGAACAGGCCTTGATCGGACATTTTCTTCAGGTCTGTGTTGGTCGCAGCGATCACCCTCACATTCGCCTCAATCGTCTCCTCTCCTCCCACTCTCTGAAAGGTGCCGTCCTGAAGGATCTGGAGAAGCTTGATCTGGGCGGACGGGGTGATGGTGCCGATCTCATCGAGGAAGATGGTCCCTCCCTTTGCGATTTCGAACTTTCCCAGTTTCCTCCTGATGGCGCCTGTGAAGGCCCCCTTTTCGTGACCGAAGAGCTCGCTCTCCAACAGGGTGTCGGGGATGGCCCCGCAGTGAACGCTGATGAACGGAGCCTCGTTGCGGTTGCTGTGTCTGTGAATCAGGCTGGCGAGCACGCCCTTGCCGGTTCCTGTTTCACCGATCAGGAGAACCGTGCTCTTGGTCGGAGCGACAGAGCGAATCTTGCCGAAAACCGCCTTCATGCCGTCGCTCTTTGTCCGGATGAGTTCCAGGGAGTCCGACTGCCAGAACTGGTCTCTCAGGTAGTCGAGCTCCGACTGCATGAGAACGGTCTCGTCGATGCTTTCCGTCACGTATTTGACTTCGGGCGGATTGAGAGGATAGGTCAGGTAGTTGCTCGCTCCGGCCTTGACCGCCATCACGGCTTCCCTGATTTCTTCCTGAGGACACATGACGACGATTTCAAGGGTGGGAAACACCTGCCAGAGAGCCTGGAGCGCGGCCTTCACCCCTCCCGACTGGGAGGATCGAAGAAGGTCGATGTCCATGAAGAGGTAGTCGTAGCGCCTGTGATGGAGCACGGTGAGAGCGGCCTCGCCGGTGGGAGCCAAATCAACACGGTAAGCCGAACGATGGCACTTGCGGATGATGCGGTAGTCATCCTTGTCTTTCGTCACCACAAGAATGGATCTCATGGTCTTCTCCGGATCGCCGAGGCTTTCCGCTTTATAGATCAATCCATTGGATTGTCAAGGAGAAAGGTTCCCCTGCCAAGCGGAAGATGTCTGCTTGCCGGCAGGCGGGATCTTCACGGGCGAGGTCTACTGAACGTTCGTCGGATTCTGGGCAGATCATGCCGCGGAGGAGGCTTTTTTATCACCGGGTGGCTATGATGTTCTGCGCGACCTGCGATTAGAACCTCTGTAAGCCGGTTTCTGTCGTCAAAACAGAAAATGTAGTTCACGTGCGAGAGCAGCCTTTTGAGGCCTTTGAGCAGGGGAATATCTTTGAGTTCTATGGAAAGCTTATCCCCCCGAAGAGCATCCTGGATTCTGAAGCGTATACCGCTCTTATCTTCGATCTCCTGGCACAGAAGTCTCAGAGGGATATCTTTGGCAGACAAGGAAATCCTTCCATCCCGGATATCGACCTTCGAGGGGCCTGCCCCAGTTTCTTCGGCAAGGGCCTGAGCCTCCATCCAGGGTCCCGGCAAGCACCCCAAACAGAAAAAATTCAGGATCAGAAAGAGACGCCGATATGGATTGGCAAGTGAGGGATTCATAATGCCTTTTTTGCGTGGACGATGGCGTCCACGTTTTTTTGCGCCCAATCATCGACACGACGTTCCTGTTCCACGTACTGAATGACTTTTTCAGAGAGACGTATCTTTCTTTTTATGGCATCTGCAGTCTTTTCCCCCGCTTCCTTGGGCTTCATGGGATTGATGTAGAGGATGCCGTCTTCTTCTCCGAATCCCTTTGCCTTCAGGGCCCTTGAAGCCCCGCTTGTGCTGAGGACCAGAATCCCCCTCTCCTCCGGCGGCCGGAATTTCTGGGACAAAACGTATTCGAAGGCGACGAGGTTCATGCCGTCTTCCAAGGGGGTGACGAACATCACGTCCATTTCCTTCATGAACCGGTAGTTCTGAGGGGGAGGGATGCCCTTCGGCGAATAGGCCATGGGTTTGCCTCCCAGGGTCGTGTTGATCTCTCTGACGTCGCGATGGAGCATCGCTTGAAGGTATTTGTAATCCGGGTTTTCGGAGCGGCTCGGAGCCGTGACTTGGTAGAAAAAAGCGTCCTTTCCCGCCTCTCGCAGGCGGGCCAAAGCGCTTCTGAAAATCGCCAGTCTCTCGACGAGACCTTTGGTGTAATCGCACCGTTCCAGACCCCCGAATAGATACCGCCCCTTTTGCTTCTCGCGCAGCAGGGTTTCGTGTAGGTCCTGGCCGTCTAAAGTGTATTCCAACCGCTTGTCCCCTGTGACTTCCAGGAGAATCCGATCTGTATCGAGGCCAATCGGAAAATTCCCGACAATGGTCTTTCGGTCCTGGTGCCTCACCTGATAGGAGTGATCGATGATTTTGATTTTCACCGGGAACCATTCCTCCAAGGCTTCCAGGTAATTGTCACAGTATTCCTTGGTGTGAAATCCGACGAAGTCGTTGGAGAGCATTCCCCAGGTCAGTTTCTGAAGCACGCTTTCAATGGTTTCCCCGAAGGGGTCGTAGACTTGCGCTTTCACCCGTGTCCGCTTGTCTTCTCTTATGAGACCCTGGATTTCATGGATGTCAAAAAAAGGCGTGTGGATGAACTGCCCGATGGAGATCCTTCTCCTTTGTTCTTCGGAAAACTTTTTCATTCTGAGCACCGCTCTGCAAGTCTCGGCAATCTGCAGCAGGTGGTAGTCCTGATTCCAGACCACAAGGCTGCCCTCCCTTTGCACGAAATCCTCACTTCTGAGGATTTCGTCAATGACCGTGTTCGCAAAGGTTGCCGCACTGCTGGTGTACTGGATGAAATCGTTTTTTTCAAAATGCGGTCGAGGGAACGCTTTGGTTTTTTTGTAGAAGAGAGGGGACCGTGTCAAATGGAAAAGAGGCCAGAGAAAGCTGTTTGCGAACTGGCTGTAGTAACTGTGCATGTGTTCCTGGTCGAAAAACACAAATCGCATCCGGAAGTCATACTCTTGGTATCGAAAGTGCAGGCGGTTGTTCTGCCGGATGCTGATCTGAGGGAAGAACTCAGGAGCATACCCTTCCTCGGTCATCCTCCTGAAAAGTTCTGTGTAGTGACCTCTGGCCACGTCAATGTCTCTGTTGCCCAAAGAGGCTCCCACCCAGGTGGGGTTCCAGGCGGCTTGCTTCAGCAAGCAGGCCATGGCATTCACCAGACCTCCCTCGCCGAATTTCGGCGGTTCCGGCCTGATCCCTTTGACCAAGCAGTCCTCCGCGTGTTTGAGGAAGCCATCGGAGAAACTGAAGGGCCCGCGATTTGAAACAATGACGAGTTCGCCCATGTCAGTGACCCCATTCTCCCTGGCTGGAGGCGAGTTCGGCGCGGAGCCTGGGGAGACTTTCCGGGTGCTTGTTTTGAATGAAGGCCAGGAGCTTCTCTCGAACATGACAGCGCAGATCCCAGGCCGACGAGGCATCCGAGGCGCTCATGAGCGCGCGCAACTCGAGCGAGCGCTCGGTGGCTCCCGTCACCTGAAGCCCCCACACCCTGCCGTCCCAAAGATTGGAGGCGCTCAAGACGGAGTGGAGTTCCTCGCGGAGGCGTTGCACGGGAAGCGTGTAGTCCGCGTAGATGAAGACCGTTCCCAGGAGATCGGCCGAGACCCGGGTCCAGTTCTGAAAAGGTCTTTCTATGAAATAGGTGATCGGCACCACCAGACGCCGCAGATCCCAGATGCGCACCACCACGTAAGTGAGGGTGATCTCCTCGATGCGACCCCATTCATTCTCAACGATGACCACATCGTCAACCCGTATGGGTTGGGTGATCGCGATTTGAAGACCTGCCAGAACCGTGCTGATCGTTTTCTGGGTGGCGAAACCGATGACAAGGCCCACGATGCCTGCGGAAGCCAAGATAGCCGTCCCCAGTTGTCGCACTTTCTCGAAGGTCATGAGCGCGGCTGCAAAAGCCAGCAAGGAAAGAATGAAGACCGCCGTCTTCCTTAGGATCTGGAGCTGCGTATGGAATTTGCGGGCCCTCAAATTGTCCCGTTCATCCACGGGAAAGCGGTCGAGGAGCACGTCTTCGAGCCCCTTTATCGATCGGATGAGCAGCCAGGTCACCGAGACGATGACGCCTACGCTGATCAGGTGGCGCAGGGGCCCGAGAAGGGGATCCGGCAGGGACAGAACAGGCAGAAGGAGGCTTAAGGCAAGGAGCGGGAAGATGGTTTTCAAGGGGCCTTGGCAATGTCTGACGAAAGCATCATCTACAAGAGAGGGGGTTCGCCGAGTCAGGCGCTTGATCAGGGTAAAACACAAGGCATGAGCCCCTAGACCGATCAGCCCGCTTGCCAGAAGCGTACCCAGCGCCTTTATCGCGACCTCCCAGTTTTGAAAAAACTCCGTCACCAGCCTCTGCCTCCTTCTTCAGCCAGCCAGCGGGAGAGAAACTTCAGAAGTTCGCCGGGCGGGCGGATCCACACGTCCGCATAGGTTGGGCGAAACTCCTTTCGAACAAGAACACCTATCCCTCTTCCCTTTATAGCCTTGTAAGCGTCTTCATCCGTTAAATCGTCCCCCAGATAGGCTGCAGCGAGCCCCTTCTTCAAGCTTTCATCCAGGACCCTCTCGACCGCATCCCCCTTGTTTCGGGCCGCAACGCGAAGCTCCAATCCACCGTCGAATTCGATCAGGTCGAGCCCCGTGGTTTGAGCCAGGTGGCGCCACGTAGGCACCACGGCGTTTTTCAGTTCAAGAACCGCATCTTCAGACAGGCCCCGCCAGTGAAGGGCCAGGCAGCCAGGTTTTTTCTCACAGCGTTGAGAGAGGCCGCTCTCCTCCATCAATTCATCTGCATCGGCAAGCCCCTGGACAGATCTTTCATCCATGGAGAAGATTTGGTAGGAGCCATCAGCGGTGAGACGTTCGAGACCATGGGAACCCCAAATTTCAGGCAGCCTTTCGAGCCCTAGGAGAGGAACCAAATCCCGGGTCCAGCGTCCCGTGACAATGACCAGCCGCGTATCAGAAAGTCCCATGATTCGGCTGATGATTTCGCGCACTCCCGGATAAGGCAGGGCCTCGCCGGGATTGGTTTTGAACGGAGCCAGAGTGCCGTCATAGTCGAGGAACAGGACTTTTCGCTCGGCCTGAGGCAAACGCTTGAAGAACTGGTTCAGATCAAGGTTTGGGTTAAGGACTTTCACAGGCTCCCTTTCCTACGGTGCTTGCGAGACGTGGGCTTCAACCGTTCCATTTACCCGATCCGAGGCCTGTCACAGTTCTATGCGCTCCTGGTCTCCATAGAGGAGAACAAAAAAAAGCGTCAGATACTCTCGGAGGTGTCGCGTAATGAGAAAGTTCTCACGAACGAACGCCCTGGCCTTTTCTCCCATTTGGCTCAGGATGTCCCGGTTCTGGAGGAGATACCGGATTCTGAGGGCGGCGCCCTCTGGAGAACTCACCGTAAATCCCGTGTGATGGTTGATCACCTGAATGCGGATGCCGCCGGTATCCCCCCCGATGACCGGCTTCCTCTTCCACATGGCTTCCGCCACCGTCAAACCAAAGCCTTCTCTCATGGACTTCTGAAGGACAATGTCGGCGCACCGCTGAAGGGCGTTGATCGTCCGATGTGCGTCGCCGGGCAGAAGCAGAACCTTGATGTCGGGGTCGTCCCTCGAGGCGATACGAACCTCGTCAAGAACCACTTCCCCCTCAGGATCGTCGGAAGCCCCACCCCCGGCCAGGATCAACTGGAGAGAAGGCAGAAAATGCTTGGCCGTCTTGTAACTTTGGATCACTCCAAGAGGGTCCTTGAAGCGGTCGAAGCGGGAGACCTGGAGGATGATCGGCCGCTTCGGGTCCACCTGGAATTGACCGTAGGTCGCTTGAATTTCATCTCTGCCGAGCTCGATATTTTTTTCATGGAGAGGGTCAATGCTCGGAGCGATGAGATATGCGGGATGAGGCAATCGTCGGGCAAAGGCCGCCAAAGAAAAGATGCTGGCGTCGTACTTGTGGACAAATTCCCTGAGGATCTTCCACGCAGGCCGGAACGGCCGGCTGGCATCGATGTGGCAACGCCAAACCCATTTACCCTTTCGATCCGGGAACTGGGTGATCAGGGCTGCAGGCTGAGGGTCGTGGATGATGACGATATCCGCCTGACGTAAGGGGTCTCCGAGGGTTTCAGCGCACTGTCGGTTGGTTTCCTCATAGGCCTTCAAATAGATTTCAGGGAGGTCCACGCGGTTCCCCTGGATTGCGTTGTGAAAGCCCTTGGTGCACTGGTAAAAGGTAGAATCCCCTTCAATGATCTCCCAAGCGGCATCGAGCCCCAGCGCTTGCATAAGAGGAACCATCTTGTTAAGGATTTCTGCGACTCCTCCCCCCACTCGTGTCGAATTGACGTGGACCACACGAAGTCCCTTCAAGGGGAGGGCCAGCTGGCGAAGATGCTCGACCACGTCCTTGCCCGCTGCCGCTTCATAAGCTTCCAGCAATCCGGTCTCTGTCACGGCTTTTTCCCTTCGAAGTAAAGCGTAAGAACTTCAGTCAACTGGTCCCGCAACTTGTTCAGAGGGGTGAAGTAGGGGCAGATTTCACCGATCCGCCTGACGAGTTCCTCATAGGGAGCTCCAAACCCGGTAATCCAGTTGCAGAAGTCGTCCAAGGAGTTCTTGTTCCTTCTCCTGCCGTCGATAAAATGGAAAAAGATGCTTCCGAGAGACAGATTCGGGAGTAGGGTTAGAAGATTTTCCGGGACAGGCACTTTCAACTTGGTGTCAAAAATAACCAGTCGGCAACGGATGAAATCAAAGAGAGAGTCTTTCTTTGCCCAAAGAGGATACTCTGCATCATCAAGCGTTTCCTCTAGGGTTTCAATCACTTCGTTTCGCAAGTCTTCGATGTTTTCGAAGGCAGAAGGATCAATGGCTGCGAGTTTCTCTGCCAGAACCTTGTTGTGCAGGCTTTCGGCCACCCATATGGCGAAATCATTGTGGTATTCTGGATTGTCGAAGCGAGGTCTGAGTAACCCCCCCCAGAAGTGATAAAAAACGCTGTTCGCTTCAACCTCCCGAAGACGTTCCGTCAATTCCCTCAGGTTCTGAGCACGCTTCCCGGTTGCGATTGCAATCAAAGCGCAGTCTTTCACAGCAAAAGGAGAAACCATCACGCGATCGTTCATGCATCAAGCCCTTTCTCTGTGGAAATCAGAAATGCCCCTCTGCCCGCCGATGCGATTCCCTTCGGCACGTTGCCTCTGAGAGGATCTGTTTTTTCAGCAGGCATCTCGACACAAATCGGAGAGCCTCCAGTTCAGGAGGCGATTTCGTTGACGGCTGTAACCTTTCGGACGGTCAGACTTTCACCTGGATAAAAAAGAGACCAGGCCTCATTGGCGGTAGCTTGCAGGCCATTGCCCAGCGACTTCGCAATAAAACAGATTCCCAAGCCAAAATATCAGTTAACGTTTGCTCACAACATACCTTTCTTCGCGCTCTTTGTCAACCCTTCTCTCGACTTGAGAAATTTGACGCCGGCGGATGAAGAAAGTTTTAACGTTTTGGCACTTTGAGCACCTGGCCACCCGAAAGTCGGGAACTGCGGAGACCGTTAAGGGACATGATCTCTCACATGGTGGTCCTACAGGCACTCGCAATCCCCTTGAGAGAATCTCCTCGTCTGACCTTGTAAAGGGAAAGCCTTATTTCGAATCTTGTTGTTCGGATCAGCGGCTTGTCCTATCCTCCGCCGTCCATCCCCCTGCCGGGAATCTTGAGTTTCCATCCTACCTTGATGGCATTGCTGCTTCTCAGACCGTTGGCTTTCATGATGCTCCGAACGGAGGTCCGGTAGTGGCCAGCCAACCTAGACAAGGTATCTCCCTTTCGGACGCAGTGCACCCGGTACGACGGAACGGAGAGTCTCCAAGCCGGGATGTCATCGAGTCTTGCAAGGAGGATTTCTCCCTTACCGGAGGGCACCTTGAGAGTGTAAGGCGAATCAGGCGTGGAATTGTGACGAAGCTCCGCGTTGAGGTCCTTCAAGATTTCATTATCCACATCCACCCGTTCAGCGATGCTCTTTAGATGGACCTGTTTGCCGATAGGGACTTCATCGGTTTCAACAGGTTCTTCCACCTCCGGAAGCTCGAACCCATGGGCCTTGGGATTTTTCAGGATGTGCAAGACCGCCAGAAACCTGGGCACGTAGGAGGCGGTCTCCCGCGGGAGTCGCTCGTAGAGATCCCAAAAATTATCGAGGTAATTGATCTTCTGCTTCTTGATGCGATTGAGCACCGCCCACTCGCCGGTCGATTTCTCGGGATCCATTCTCTCGTCGATCCATTGGTTCCTTGTGAGCCCGTATCGATATCCGGTTGAAGCAATGAACTGCCACAGACCCAGGGCTCTTGCCCTGGAAAGAGCTCTGACCCTGAAGCCGCTTTCGATCAGGGGGAGCCAGGAAAGCTCCTCGGGAAGGCCTGCCTCCTTCAACGCTCCCACAATCTGCGACCGGTACTTGCCTGAACGGCGGTAGGCGCTGAGGAAGAACTTCCTTTCCCCGTTTTTGAAAGAGGCGAGCGCCTGGTAAACATGGTTGTTCATCACCAACGGAATCTCGTTGGACGATCCCTGAGTCGCACTGAGCCGGGAGGCGTAGACTTCAACGATCCGCTTTGATATGGTGAACCGCAGATCCTCCTTTTGTTGAAGGAGCTCAGGGTCGTGATCCGCCTCCATTTTCAGGATCAAGGAATAAGCCGTGTCCAGTGCACGAACTGCTCCCTCTGGGTCACCCTTTTCCCACAACCCACTCGATGTCTGGCAATACTCCAGCGCTGAGTCCAGCAGTTCCTGGGCATTATCCCGGGGGACTTCCCAAGCAGAGTCTTCATCAATTTCAAGGGTCTCACTGGTCTCCGCGCTGCCCCAAGGGTTGGTGCATTGCACTCCTGTCCAACGAGCGCTGACCCCATTGACCGCCCCCCTTTCTTCGGAGCCCTGCGCAATCTCTGCCGAGCCCGGGAGCTTCGACTGTGTGTTCGGCCCAAACTCCACCGCCCCGGAAGCCTGCCGATCTCCGAAGGAACGACAGCCCCCAAAACACAGAACCAGCGTAATGAAGAGGAACAAAGCATGCCGGAATGGAAACCCCTTGATCACGCTCTCCCTTCCCCTTCTACATGGTGATCCAATGTCTCGATTTGCTTCTCCACCCTGGCCTTCTTGGATTCGAGCCACCTTCGGATATCTCGCCTCCTTTCGCGTTTCAACTGAAGATCAATCCATGCTTGAATGAATACCATGCCGTTTCTCGCCTGGATCACTCGCTCCCTGCCGCGTCGCTCGTACTTCCCATCGGCGCTGCTTACCCTCCTTCCAAAGAGATTTTCAAACTTCCTCTGGTCCTGGAACTCCTCCTTTCGCGCCCGCCCAACGGTCTATGGGGAGCCGGATGAGGCCGGCAACAGGAGGTTCGGTCATGGAATCCGGGTTGCGATCTTCCTCGCCCAGCAAAGGCTGCGTCGCTAAAGGCACAATCCCTCATCCGGTGCAATTATTTGCGCTTTATTTCCGGTAAAGTATATTTTCTGCAATCCCTGTCTCAACTCGGCAGTTCTCTTCTCAAATACGCCTTGGCCGAAAGGGTGGATTTCTCCAAGGCCGCTCGTATGGACAAATACCTTTTGGACGGCGTGAGCCCTGTCTTTCAAGACTTCAGACAATTCACAAGCCGATGAACCGTCAAAGTCTCCCGCTAATTTCAAGTGAAGATTTTCACTGTTCTCATGCATAACGATCCTGAAACTCAACGCCATGGGGTGACCCTCCTTCCGCTGAAGACCGCAACGCAACGTCTCCAGTTCGTTTGCCGATTTTCCTTTTCCTCACTACAAGTCCATTTCCCCTTTTGGTCCAGCTATCCATTAACCTTTGGACGGTTTTTTCGATCTCCTTCAGCCTGAACAATCTCCCGCTGGTCGCATCCACGCAGTTGATGTCCTCCTTTGTCCGAGTTTCATCATCACTGAACTCCGTTACGGCGATGGCAAAAGTCTTTAGGATCGTTCTGTGAAGATGCGGGACAATTCCCGAATATTCATCAAAGGCATCTGAAGATCGACAATCATCAGATCATGCGGGCTGATGAGAAAGAGTGTTTCTCCGACTAACCCGTTGCCCGCGAGAGGAGCACTGTGAGCCAAGGAAGTGAACGCTCTTGACAGGACCTCCTGCATTGTGATGTTGTCGCCAATGAGAAGCATCTGCGCCGTCCTTCCCGGTGCTGGAACTTTTTGCGCACCTTTCTTTCTCACAATTTCAGGTTCTTGTATTTCTTCCTCCTGTTTCTTTCTGACGTTCCCATTGAACCGTTTACTACGATTTACTGGTTCCTATGCACATTGGGACACCACAACCTTTTTGCCTGGAGCGCTCCGCCTATTTGAATTCACGCCCCAACTGGCCATGCTTTGGGTTTGCCTTCAATAAGCCACCTGAGAAGGTATCGCCCTCTTTCTTTCCTCAGTCTCCTGTTCCTTCTTGCATTTGATGCACAAGGTGGTCACCGGTCGAGCCCTCAACCTTCTAAGAGGGATCTCTTCGCCGCATTCCTCGCAGATACCATAAGTGCCGTCTTGAAGCCTCGCTAAGGCATCCCTAATTTTCCTGACCAGTTTCGCTTCCCTATCTCTCATCCGCAAGGTGAGCCCCTGGTCAAAGGCAGAAGAGGCTTGGTCCACTTGATCAGGAAGTTTATCCTTGAGACCGCTGATGTCCATAAAGGTGTCCCGGGCTTTTTCCTGGCTATGATTCAGCCTGTGGGTAAGCCATTTCTTAAAGTACTGTTTATTGTTCCTCGTTAGCATGTAAAAGACCTCCTTTTCGATTTTTTCCAAGAACTTTGGTGATGACAAGAAATCACCCTCAACGGAACAAAACGATTCATTCAGTTCTGAATCCCGTGGTGAATTACCCTGGCGGAGATGAGGTGAACCTAGAGAACATGGCGCGGCATTGCAGTAACGGAATACAACCAGTAAAACAGCGATGCGTATCAATTCCCGCCGCAGATCCTTGCTGAGAAAGCGCCGCTTGAGAAACCCTGTGATTGATGAGCTAGTTGGTCAAATACGACACAAAAACGGCGATCGCGACTCCCAGGATCATGATCACCAGGAAGCCTCCCATGGACAGGAAGGTTATAAAGCCGCTCCAGAACCCTTTCTTTTCTTTTGGCTTTTTTTCGTTCATGGCATCCTCCTTTCTGCAAATAAAACAGAAAAGTCAGTAATCGATTACTCACATTATAATTCACCATCCAGAGTTGTCAAGGAAAACTTGAGGGCCAACGAATCGTGTAATTTCCTTCTTGATTTCAGATGAATGTGAATGGTTTTATCTCAGGACAATGTGATCCAATATACAGGACCACGCATCGGATCGAATGGAGCAACAGTAGGCTTCTATAGACCCCGGCTCTGCTTCCACTCCGTCCGTAATGATTCTGCTCAGCGTCTCCTTTTCCGGATTTCTTACTGCAAGATCTATCAAGGGGCGTGTGTCGGAATTTCCGCTTTTCGGTTGCCTGTTGACTTTTGAATGTCCCGCGCTTGGTTTGGAAAGGGTCACGTGGCTTCAACACTTACGAATAAACCACGTGACGGCTTTGAGCTCTGAGCTTTCAGCCTCTAATGGTTATAATTAACACAAGGGAGTTCTACACGTGACTCACTTAGGGTGTCTCGGATGTGCGCATGGCGGCGTCGTGGGAGCCAAATCGTCATTAAAAGGCAGGGATCTACCCCTGCCTTTTTCATTTATGCTGATGATGTGGGGTCCCATGGCAGGAGTAAGATGACTGCCTTAGTCCAATGTGGCTCCGGACGGAGTTGATTGGGATGGCGTCAATAGAGCAGCTCACGGCAGAGGCCCGGTCCCTCGAAATCCCTCCCAAACCCCTGAGAAGAACTGGCGCGCATTGATCCCCAGGGACTGTGTTTTGTACCCTCCTTCCTGGACAATGAGGGTCGGAAGCTTCAGCCTGCCGATCATTCTGCCGTTTTCAAAGAAATCCTTGGATCTCAAGAGCCACGAGCCCGTAGGATCCCCTTTGGCCGTATCAAACCCTAAGGCAAGCACGACGAATTTCGGCCTGAAGCGCACCAGACGCTTCAGGGCGAATTCAAGCGCCTCCCTGTACCGAGATCCGTCCACCGGACTTTCCGGTAACGCCAGGTTCAGGTTGAAGCCTTCCCCTGCTCCGGTGCCCTTTTCGTCGGCAAAACCGCTGAAATAGGGATAGGCCCACTTGGGATGGCAGTGGATGGAAATGGTGAGGACGTCCGAGCGATCATAAAAGATGTTCTGAGTGCCGTTCCCGTGATGGTAGTCGATGTCCAGCACAGCCACCCGCCCGTAGTGGCTCAGGTGCTCCGCAGCCGCAGCCGCTGAATTGAAATAGCAGAACCCCCCAAACGCTTTTCGCTCCGCATGATGGCCGGGCGGACGAACGAGAGCATAAGACAGGTCAAAGCCGCCCTCCAGCACAGCGGTGGCTCCTGTGAGGGCGCAGTCCACTGCCCGGCGCGCCGCTCGATAGGCGTTTTGATTCAGAGGGGTGAAGGTGTCGATGCAGTAGTAGCCGGCGCGGATGGGCAATTCCCTGGGAGGCCGCGATGCATTGCGAATGGGGAACACATAGGGGTAGATCGATCCCCCGGGTTCGAGTTGGGCACAGGCTTTGCCGAAATAGGCCACAAACCCTGAATCGTGAATCGCGGTGATGGCGCGCAGGCCGTGGTGCTCAGGTTTGAGGCGGTTGAAGAGCCTCGTCGGCTCGATCTGCTGGAGGATCGTCCTGATTCGAACCGGAGACTCCACATAGCCCCGGCTCCTCACATGATGGATTTCGTGCTCGTCGGTGACAATCAGCGCAAAGGGGCGTTCCTCCTCCTGGGCGAACTCCATCCTCTCCATTTTTCTCAGGTACTTCGGCGGTCGCAGCTTGACCGGATCGTCTTCATAGGACCCCACCACCATGTCAATGTAGCCCGGCGGGCAGCGTTTTCCATATTTCCTCTCCAGGATGGCCCAGACAATCCCGCGAGCCTCG